>NZ_JBWKZU010000018.1:0-78619 GCF_059424825.1 Acidovorax sp. GW101-11A03
GGGCCACGCGCTGGCGCTGGGCGCCGGACAGGCGCGCGGGCCATTCGCCCAGCCGGTCGCCCAGGCCCACGCGGGCCAGCACGTCGGCCGCTGCGCCGCGCCGCCCGGGGGGCAGGCCCAGGGCCACGTTGTCCTGCACGCGCTTCCAGGGCAGCAGGCGCGCGTCCTGGAACATGATGCGGGTGCTGCTGCTCAGGCCGTCCACGCGGTCGCCGTCGATGCGGATGGCGCCGCCCGACACCGACTCCAGCCCCGCCACCAGGCGCAGCAGCGTGCTTTTGCCGCAGCCACTGCGGCCCACGATGGCGACGAACTCGCCGGGCTCGATGACCAGCTCCGTCTTCTTGAGCACGTCGCGCGTGCCGTAGCGTTTGTCCACGCCGCGCACTTCCAGGCGCACGCCCTGTGGCTGCGGCGGTGGGGAAATATTGGTAGTCAAAATGGCCTCCTGCGCCTGTCCATCAAGCGCTAGCAGCTATGAAAAAGTGAGTATTCAGACGCCGAGAGCGGGTGTCATGCCTGGTAACCGGGATGCCAGCGCAGCCAGTACCGTTCGAGGCCCTTGGCGAAGACGTCGGCCAGCTTGCCCAGCAGCGCATACAGCAGGATGCCCACGAGCACGATGTCGGTCTGCAGAAACTCGCGTGCGTTCATCGTGAGGTAGCCGATGCCCGCCTGCGCCGAGATGGTCTCGGCCACGATCAGGATCACCCACATCAAACCGAGCGAGAAGCGCAGCCCCACCAGGATGCTGGAGAGCGCCCCGGGCAGGATGATCTGCTTGTAGAGCTGCCAGCGGTTGAGCCCGTAGGTGCGCCCCATCTCGATCAGCCCCGGGTCCACATTGCGGATGCCGTGGAAGGTGTTGAGGTAGATCGGGAAGAACACCGACACGCTGATGAGAAACAGCTTGGCCGTTTCATCGATGCCGAACCACAGGATCACCAGCGGAATCAGCGCCAGCGCAGGGATGTTGCGCACCATCTGGATGGTGGAGTCGAGCAGCGTCTCGAACAGCTTGATGGAGCCGGTGAGCAAGCCCAGCAGCAACCCCAGGCCGCCACCAATGGCCAGCCCGGTCAAGGCCCTGCCGGCGCTGACCCGCACATGGGTCCAGAGTTCGCCCGACACGGTCAGGGCCCAGGCGGCCTTGACGACCTCCAGCGGCGCGGGCAGCACGCGGGTGGAGAGCCAGCCTTGCGACGAGGCGATCTGCCACAGCACGATGAGCCCCACGGGCACGGCCCAGGGCAGCAGGCGCTGCGCGAGCTGCCGGGCAAAACGCGCCACGGGTGCGGGCAGCAAGGGGCCTTCGATGGGCAGGTCGGCCACGTCGGCCACAGGGGATACCTGCAGTTCTCGAACTGTCTGGGCGTTTGTCATGGGGTGGTTTCCTGCAGTTCGTTGTCGGGCTCCAAAAACTCCAGCTGGTTGCCCGCCGGGTCTTTGGCATAAAAGCGCAGATAGCCGGGTAGGACCCGCGTCTCATCCAGCGCCACATCGGCCTGCAGCAGGCGGTGGCGCAGGCCGGGCAGGTTCTGCACCTCCAGCGCGAGGTGCGACACCGCGGGCACGGGTTGCCAGTGCTCGGTGGGCACCAGGTCGATGCGCTGGCCCCCCGCTGCAAAACGCAGCGTGGCACCGGCCTGCAAGCGGACTTCCGGCAGGCCCAGCAGGCCGGTGTAGAAGCGGCGGATCACGTCTTCGGCCCCGGCCGGGAAGGCCAGTTGCACATGGTTGATGGCGGCAATGCCCATGGTGGTGCTCCTGACTCAGCTTTGGGATGCGCGTGGCACAAAATCATTGGCCACGGTTTCGCCAAACGGGCCGTGCGGGTTGCCGCCCGTGAGCTGGTTGCGCACCGACAGCGGCAACAGCGGGAACACCAGCTCGGCAAAACGGTAGGCCTCGTCCAGGTGCGGGTAGCCCGACAGCACAAAGGTGTCCAGGCCCAGCGCGGCGTATTCCTCGATGCGCGCAGCCACCGTCTGGGGGTCGCCCACCAGGGCCGTGCCCGCGCCACCACGCACCAGGCCCACGCCCGCCCACAGGTTGGGGCTGATCTCCAGGTCCTTGCGGCTGCGCTTGGCGCCACCGGCGTGCAGCGCAGCCATGCGGCGCTGGCCTTCGGAGTCCATGCGCGCAAACACGGCCTGCGCACGCACCACGGTGTCGTCGTCCACATGGCTGATGAGTTCTTCGGCCGCGGCCCAGGCCTGCGCGTCGGTCTCGCGCACGATGACGTGCAGGCGAATGCCGAAGTTGACGGTGCGGCCATGTTTTGCAGCGCGCGCACGCACGTCCGCCACTTTCCTGGCGACTTCCGCCGGTGGCTCGCCCCAGGTCAGGTAGGTCTCGACCTGCTCGGCCGCCAGGTCGTGCGCGGCGGGCGACGAGCCACCAAAGTACACGGGCGGGTGAGGCTGCTGCAGCGGCGGAAAGAGCAGCTTGGCGCCCTTCACCGACAGGTGCTTGCCTTCGTAGTCCAGGCTTCCGCCCTGGTGGCTGCGCGTGAGGATCTCGCGCCAGATGCGGATGAATTCGGCCGACTGTTCGTAGCGCGTGGCGTGGTCCAGAAACACGCCATCGCCCTCCAGCTCGGTCTGGTCGCCGCCTGTGACCAGGTTGACGAGCAGGCGCCCGCCCGAGAGCCGGTCGAACGTGGCCGCCATGCGTGCGGCCAGCGCGGGCTGGTGCAGGCCGGGGCGCACGGCCACCAGAAACTTGAGGTTGCGTGTGACGGGCAGCAGGCTGGACGCCACCACCCAGGGGTCTTCGCACGAGCGGCCGGTAGGGATGAGCACGCCTTCATAGCCCAGGCTGTCGGCCGCCACTGCGACCTGCTTGAGGTAGTCGTGGTTGAGCTGGCGCGCACCCTTGGCCGTGCCAAGGTAACGGCTGTCGCCGTGGGTAGGAATGAACCAGAAAATTTTCATGAATGAATGCCTCCGGGATGGGGGTCTTGCCCAGGTTTTTCAGGGCCGGGCCAGTGCAACCGCCAGCTGCGCGGCCGCTGGCCGCCACACGATGTCGGACACGTTCACGGGTTTGGGGATCAGGCCGAGCTTGAAGAACGCATCGGCCACGCGCTGCTGGTCGGCCACCGTGGCGGGCGAGAGCAGCCCCACGGGAGACGAGGGGCGGCGCTGGATGAACAGGCTCACCACGCCCGCGTCCAGGCCGCTGAAGTCGGAAATGAGCTTGATCGCGTCCTTGCGCGCCTCTTGCGCCAGACGGTCGGCGCGGCTGAGCTCTTCAAACAGCACACGCAGCACCTGGGGATGGGCCTGCACAAACGGGCGGGCCGCCAGGTAAAAGGAGTTGTTGCTGCTGGCCAGGTCGCGCCCCGTGGCCAGCACGCGGGGCTGGATGGCCAGCTCGGTGGCGGCGTAGAACGGGTCCCAGATGGCCCAGGCGTCCACGCTCTTGCGCTCGAACGCGGCGCGCGCATCGGCTGGCGTCAGGTACACGGGCTGGATATCGGCCCACTGCAAACCGGCCCGCTCCACCGCCTTGACCAGCAGGTAGTGGGCGCTGCTGCCCTTTTGCACGGCAATGCGGCGGCCCTTGAGGTCGGACAGGGTGCGCAGGGGCGAGTCCTTGAGCACCAGCAAGGCCGAGCTGTCGGGCTTGGGCGGCTCGGCACCGACGTAGAGCAGGTCTTTGCCAGCGGCCTGGGCAAACACGGGGGGCGAGTCGCCAGTCAGGCCGAATTCGAGGCTGCCGACTGACAGGGCTTCGAGCAGCTGCGGCCCGGCCGGAAACTCCAGCCAGCTCACGCGGGTGCCAGGGAAGCGCTTTTCCAGCACGCCCTGCTGCTTGAGGATGACCAGGTTGACGGCCGACTTCTGGTAGCCGATGCGCAGTTGCTCGGGGCCCTGCACGGCAGGGCCATGCGCTGTGGCACTCTGTGCATGGGCGTAGCGGCTGGCCAGCACCCAGTGGAAGGCGGTGACGCCCAGCAGCTGCAGCGCGCGGCGGCGCTCATTGCTCAAGGGAAGGTGGGTCATGGTGACTCCTTGCAGTGCTTTGTGAGCCCGCCCTCAAAGGTCCACCGGCGCGGCGTGCAGCAGGTTGAGCTTTTTAGGGATGAGCTTCAGGTCGAAGAAGGTGTCGGCAATCGCCTGCTGCTCGGACAGGATCTCGCGCGTGACAGGCGCAGTGCCGAAGCGGGCGCGGCTCAGGTACAGGTCGGTGATGGATTTGTCCAGGCCCAGCACGGCCGACAGCTCGGCTGCGGCGGCGTCCTTGTTCTTGGACACCCAGGTGTCGATGGCATTGACCTCTTCGATGGCAATGCGCAGCACGTCGGCGTTTTTGGTGGCGAAGTCGCGCGAAGTGAAGTAGTAGGCGCGGTTGTTGACCACGCCCGTGGCATCGACCAGCAGGCGCGCGTCGAGCTGCTTTTGCGCGGCGGCGAGGAAGGGGTCCCAGATGATCCAGGCATCGATCGCGCCGCGTTCAAACGCGGCCCGCGCGTCGGCCGGGGCCAGGAAGATGGATTGCACGTCGCCGTATTTCAGGCCGTTCTTCTCCAGCAGCTTGACCAGGAAATACTGCACGTTGGAGCCCTTGTTGTAGGCCACGCGCTTGGCCCTCAGGTCGGCCACGCTGCGGATGGGCGAACCGCTGGGAACGATCACGGCCTCCAATGCGGGGCGCGGCACGGTGGCACCGGCGTAGACCAGCGGCGCGCCAGCGGCCTGGGCAAAGATGGGCGGGGCTTCGCCCACGTCGCCAAAGTCGATGGAGCCGACATTGAGGGCTTCAAGCTGCACGGGGCCCGCGTTGAACTCGGTCCAGGTCACCTTCACGCCCAGCGGGGCCAGGCGCTTTTCGAGCGTGCCACGGCCCTTGAGGATGGAGAGCCAGCCCTTTTGGTGGCCCACGCGCAGCACGCGGCCAGCGCTTTGCGACCAGGCCTGGGGCGTTGCGACCGTTGCCGTAGTGGCAGCAACCGCGGCCAGCAGTTGGCGGCGTTGCAGGGAGAAGCGGTTCAGTTCGTTCATGGTGCGGATTCCAGATTCAAAACAGGTGATGGATGGGCGAGCAGGCTGGGCTGGCAGCAGGCGGCACACCGCCCTGCCCGCGCACCCGGCGCAGCAACAAAATCAAAATAAAGAGGACGAAGGGGAGGAAGGCAGGCGCTGGCACCACGGCAGGGCCGCAGCGCCAGGCCGGTGTCAGACGCTACATCGCACCTGCGAGAACGGCACCGGCGCAAACCGCGTGGCCTGGGCGGGCGATGGGCGCAGGGTTTCGGTCACGAGCACATTCACCGCGTCGTCCAGCCGCGTGGCGATGTCGGGCTGCAGGTGGTAGCTGCCCTCGGGCGTCAGCGTGACCTGGGCATCGGTGGCGTAAATGCCAGGCAGGATGCTTTTGGCGCCCAGCGACTGCAGCACGGGCCGCAGCGCGTAGTCGAGCGCCAGCATGTGGTGCGGGCTACCGCCCGTGGCCAGGGGCAACACGGTCTTGCCCTTGAGGGCCGTTTGCGGCAGCAGGTCCAGAAACACCTTGAGCACCCCGCTGTAGGCCGCCTTGTAGACCGGGGTGGCCACCACCAGCACGCTGGCATCGGCCACCTGGTCGATGGCATGCACCACCGTGGGATGCCCAAAGTCGGCCAGCAGCAGCGCCTGGGGCGAGAGGTCGCGGATGTGGATGCGGTCCACCAGCGCACCACGCACCGAGAGGCGCTGGGCCACGGCATCCAGCAAGGCGGCGGAGCGGGAACGCTCGGAGGGGCTGCCAGCGATGAGCAAGGCGGACATGGTGTGGATTCCTTGATTACTACTGTTTTGATAGCTATCAGCGCTTGATGGACGCGCGCAGAAGGCTGTTTTTTCTTATAAAAAGGACGTACAGCGCCCTGCCCGGCCCGCCCGGGCTGGGTTTCTTGCGTGGAGATCGGGGCACTGCCCACCCGCGCACAGAGGCGGGCGGGCTTGCTGGCTTACTTACTTGCGCGTGTAGATCTGGTCAAAGCTCGCGTTGTCCGCAAAGTGCTCCTTGGCCGCCTTGTCCCAGCCACCGAACGCGTCGTTGATGGTGAACAGGTTCAGCTTGGGGAACTGCTTGGCGTACTTGGCCTTGGCTTTGTCAGAGACAGCGGGGCGGTAGAAGTGCTTGCCCGCAATGTCCTGGCCTTCTTCGGTGTAGAGGTACTGCAGGTAGGCCTCGGCCACGGCACGGGTGCCCTTCTTGTCCACGTTCTTGTCCACCACCGACACGGCGGGTTCGGCCAGGATGGAGATAGAGGGTGCGATCACATCGAACTTGGTGCCGAACTCCTTTTCGAGCAGGTAGGCCTCGTTCTCCCAGGCGATCAGCACGTCACCCTGATTGCGCTGAGCGAAGGTGATGGTGGAGCCGCGCGCACCGGTGTCCAGCACGGGCACGTTGCCATACAGCTTGGCCACGAAGTCCTTGGCCTTGGCGTCGCCACCGTACTTGCGCTTGGCGAATTCCCACGCGGCCAGGTAGTTCCAGCGGGCGCCGCCCGAGGTCTTGGGGTTGGGCGTGATCACCTTCACATCGGTGCGCACCAGGTCGTCCCAGTCCTTGATGCCCTTGGGGTTGCCCTGGCGCACCACCAGCACGATGGTGGAGGTGTAAGGCGAGCTGTTGTGCGGTAAGCGCTTTTGCCAGTCTTTCGGAATCCAGCCGCCGTTGGTGTGCAGCGCATCGGTGTCGCCCGCCAGGGCCAGCGTGGCCACGTCGGCGTCCAGCCCGTCGATGATGGAACGCGCCTGCTTGCCCGAGCCGCCGTGGCTTTGCTTGATGGTCACGTCCTGGCCGGTCTTGGCCTTCCAGTGCTTGGCAAAGGCCTGGTTGAACTCCACGTACAGCTCGCGCGTGGGGTCGTACGACACATTGAGCAGCGTCACAGACTGTGCAAACGACGGCAATGCCGTCAGGGCCAAACTGCCCACCAGGGCGGCGGCGAAGGGAAACTTGATAAAGTCGCGGCGAAAGTTCATGGGGAGGGCCTCTTTTGTGAATGTGGTGCGGTGCAAATCACCGATGGAACGCATTCTGGAAGGCCCTCTTCAAAACTGGAACTACTGAGATTTCAGTTCTTAATATCCAAATCATCTGAGCGAAGCCTTTTTCGCTCACCCCCACTGCAAGGAATTCCCATGGCACGCACCGTTCAATGCATCAAGCTCGGCAAGGAAGCCGAAGGCCTCGACTTTCCGCCCTACCCCGGCGAACTGGGCAAGCGCATCTGGGAAAGCGTGAGCAAGGAAGCCTGGGCAGGCTGGCTCAAGCACCAGACCATGCTGGTCAATGAAAACCGCCTGAACCTGGCCGATGCGCGCGCGCGCCAGTACCTGGCCCGCCAGATGGAGAACCATTTCTTCGGCAGCGGTGCAGACGCCGCAGCGGGCTACGTCCCCCCCAGCGCATAAAGCTGCCTGCATACGCACAGTTCAGCCTGTCATGTCCGAGCCCGTTGACTGGCTGCCGGACGGCACTCCCTACAGCCCTCGCTTCGGCGACCGCTACCACAGCGAAAACGGCGGCCTGGACCAGGCCCGCCGGGTGTTTCTGCACGGCTGCGGATTGCCCGCCAACTGGGCCGGGCAGTCGCAGTGGCGCATTCTGGAAACCGGGTTTGGCTTTGGCCTGAACTTCCTGGTGACATGGGCTGCCTGGCGGGCCGACCCAGAGCGCCCTACTCTGCTGCACTTCGTGTCGACCGAAGCGTGGCCCGTGAGTGCCGACGATCTGCTGCGCGCCACCTCGGTCCACCCCGAACTGGCGCCGCTGGCAGAAGCACTGCACCAGCAATGGTGGGGCCTGCTGCCGGGCGTGCACCGCCTGCGTTTTGACGAGGGCCGGGTGCTGCTCACCCTGTATGTGGGCGACACCCAGGCCATGCTGCGCCAGCAGAACCTGGTGGTGGATTCCATCTACCTCGACGGCTTCAGCCCCCAGCGCAACCCCGCAAGCTGGGACCTGCACACCCTGAAGGCCGTGGCACGCTGTTGCCGACGCGGTACCCGCCTGGCCACCTGGACCATTGCCCGCGCCGTGCGCGATGCGCTGGCGCAATGTGGCTTTGAAGTGGCCCGTGTGCCCGGCGTGCCGCCCAAACGTGACAACCTGCACGCCATCTTCAACCCGCGCTGGGAGCCACGCACCACGCGCCAGCCTGCGGTGGCGCCCGAACCCGCCCAGCCCGGCCCCTGCATCGTGATCGGCGGGGGCATTGCAGGTGCCGCCGCCGCCGCCAGCCTGGCCCGGCGCGGCTGGCAGGTCACGGTGCTGGACCAGGCCCCCGAGCCCGCTGCGGGCGCCTCAGCCCTGCCCGCCGGGGTGTTCGCCCCCCATGTGTCGCCCGATGACAGCGTGCTGTCGCGCCTGTCGCGCAGCGGCATCCGCGCCGCGCTGGAGCAGGCCCGCTGGTTGCTGAACGAGGGGGTGGACTGGGCGCACTGCGGCGTGCTCGAACACCGTACTGATGGCACGCCCGGCCTGTCACCCAACTGGACCCAAGGGCCGGGCGCCGCCTGGAGCGAGCCCGCGCCCCCCGCTGCCCTGGCCGCGGCCCAGTTGCCGCCCGACGCAACCGCCTGCTGGCACCACCAGGCGGGCTGGGTGCGCCCGGCGCGCCTGGCCAGGGCCTTGCTGAGCCAACCCGGCATTCAATGGCAGGGGCATTGCGCGGTGGCCCAATTGCGGCGTGTGGAAACGCCCACCGCCACCTGGCAGGCGATCGATGCCCAGGGCCAGGTGCTGGCCGAGGCCCCCACGGTGGTCATTGCCGCAGGCGCGGGCAGCCTGGCCTTGCTGAACCACCGCTGGCCCCTGCAGCCGGTGCGCGGGCAGGTGTCCTGGGGCAAACATTCCGATCCGGCAAGGCCACTGCTGCCATTGCTCCCATTCCCGGCCAACGGCAACGGCAACCTGGTACCCCGATTCCCGCTGGGCGACAACCCTCAAGGCGAGCAAGGCTGGGTGATGGGCTCGACGTTCGAGCGCGATGTGCAGGCGCTGCCGCCCAGCGCAGCCGACGTCCACGCCGCCCACGGCACCAACTGGGCCAAGCTGCAGGGCTTGCTGCCCGGCATCGCGCCGCAGCTGGAGCCCTTGTTCGCCCAGGTGCTGAACGCCCCCGCCCCCCAGCCCGCCCCGGGCGAGCCCGCCGCCCTGCGCACCTGGGCCGCCGTGCGCTGCACCGCGCCCGACCGCCTGCCCATCGCGGGCCCCGTGGACCCGGCGCACCTGCCTGGGCTGTGGGTCAGCACCGCCATGGGCGCACGCGGGCTCACACTGGCGCTGCTGTGCGGCGAACTGCTCGCGGCCCGGCTGCAGGGCGAGCCGCTGCCGCTGGATGCGCGGCTAGCCAAGGCGCTGGGCACCGAGCGGCTGCAATAGATCAAGGGAAGCGGGCGAGTCCAGCATCCCCCCTGCCAGCCCGCGCCAATCCTTACTTATAAACAAATCGACATATTGGCAGAGCAAAACAATAGTTTGCATCCATAAGAAGCCCCTCTACATTCGCCGCCATGCATGAATTGGCGTTTGTTTTTGCGGGCTTTGCCGTCGGGCTCATCGTGGGCCTGACCGGTGTGGGCGGTGGCTCGCTCATGACGCCGATCCTGATCTTCTTCTTCGGCGTGAAGCCGCACATGGCCGTGGGCACCGATCTGCTGTTTGCGGCCTTTACCAAGATGGGCGGCACCGTGAGCCTGGCACGCCAACGCCTGGTGCCCTGGAAAGTGGTGGGCCAGCTGTGCGCTGGCAGCATCCCGGCGGCGTTGCTGGCGCTGTGGGCGCTCAAGGTACTGGGCCCGGCCAGTAGCACGGCCCAAGCCATCATGACCACCACACTGGGCTTTGCCCTGCTGCTCACGGCGGCGGCCACGCTCTACAAGGTGGTTGCGTTTTCTGCCCAGCGCCAGGCAGCCGAAGCGGCCGCCCGCAAGACCCACACGGGCGACGCCACCCGCCCCCGCCACTGGAGCCTGCCCGTGCTGCTGGGCGCCGTGATCGGCACGCTGGTCACGTTCACCTCGGTGGGTGCCGGTGCCATCGGCGTCACGGTGCTGCTGCTGGTCTACCCCCTGCTGCCGCTGCCGCGCATCATCGGCGCCGACATTGCCTATGCCGTGCCTTTGACCCTGGTGGCAGGGTTGGGACATGCGTCGCTGGGCTCGGTGGACTGGCCTTTGCTTGCACAATTGCTGGCTGGCTCGCTGCCGGGCATCTGGCTGGGTTCGCGCCTGGTCACCCGCACGCCTGAGCGCCTGATCCGCTCCGCCCTGTCCGTCCTGCTGGCCTGGGCAGGCTTCAAATTGATTCTGATCTAGGAACCGCCCGGTTCCCGCCCCACGATGTACCAATACACAGAATTCGACACCCAGTTCGTGCAGCAGCGCGCTCACCAGTTCCGCGACCAGCTCACCCGCTGGCAGACGGGCAAGCTGAGCGAGGACGACTTCCGCCCCCTGCGCCTGCAAAACGGCTGGTATGTGCAGCGCTACGCCCCCATGCTGCGCGTGGCCGTGCCTTACGGCGAGATCGCCAGCCGCCAGCTGCGCGTGCTGGCACAGATTGCCCGCGAATACGACGAGCCCGAAGCCGCCGTCTTCAAGGCCGCCATGGAAGGCCAGGGCAAGCTGGGCACCACGTTCTTGCCCACGCACTGCGCCCACTTCACCACGCGCACCAATGTGCAGTTCAACTGGATTCCGCTGTCCAAAAGCGCGGACGTGATGGACCTGCTCGCCAGCGTGAACCTGCACGGCATCCAGACCAGCGGCAACTGCATCCGCAACACCACCACCGACGCGCTAGCAGGCATCGCCGTGGACGAGATCGTGGATCCCCGCCCCTATGCGGAGCTGATCCGCCAGTGGTCCACGCTGCACCCCGAGTTCGCGTTCTTGCCGCGCAAGTTCAAGATCGCCATCACCGGTGCCAAGGACGACCGCGCCGCCACCGGCTGGCACGACGTGGGCCTGCACCTGGTCAAGAACGACGCGGGTGAGATCGGCTTCAAGGTGTTTGTGGGCGGCGGCATGGGCCGCACGCCGGTCATCGGCACCGTGATCCGCGAGTTCCTGCCCTGGAACCAGATCATGAATTACATCGAGGCCATCGTGCGCGTGTACAACGAGCATGGCCGCCGCGACAACAAGTACAAGGCCCGCATCAAGATTCTGGTGAAGTCTGAAGGCCAGCAGTACATCGACGATGTGGAAGCCGAATACCGCCAGATTCTGGAGATCGACGGTGGCCCCCACACCATCCCGCAGGCCGAGTTCGACCGCGTGGCCGCATGCTTTGTGGCACCGAAGCTGGCGGACATTGCCGACGTGGCGCCCGAGGCCCTGCAGGCACAGCTGGACGCGCAGGCTGCAGAGCATGTGATGTTTGGCCGCTGGCTGCAGCGCAATGTGCACCCGCACCAGAACCCCCAGCTGCGCGCCGTGACGCTGTCGTTCAAGCGCCCCGGCCAGTCGCCTGGCGACGCCACCAGCGACCAGCTCATCGCCCTGGCCGACCTGGTGGACAAGTATTCCGCCGGTGAAGCCCGCGTGACCCACGACCAGAACGTGCTGCTGCCCTGGGTGCACGCCAGCCGCCTGTTCGACCTGTGGCAAGAAGCCAGGGCCCTGGGCCTGGCCAGCGCCAATGTGCAGTTGCTCACCGACATGATCGCCTGCCCCGGCGGCGACTTCTGCGCACTGGCCAACGCCCGCTCGCTGCCGATTGCCGAAGCCATCACCCAGCGTTATCAAGACCTGGACGAGCTGGACGACATCGGCGAGATCGACCTGCACATCAGCGGCTGCATCAACAGCTGCGGCCACCACCACAGCGGCCACATCGGCATCCTGGGCGTCGATAAAGACGGCAAGGAGTGGTACCAGGTGACGCTGGGCGGCTCCGATGGCTCCGACCTGTCGGGCGCTGCCGTGGCAGGCAAGGTGATTGGCCCCTCGTTCTCGGCCGCTGAAGTGCCGGATGTGATCGAGGCCGTGCTGAACACCTACCGCGACCTGCGCGAAAGCGGCGAGACCTTCCAGAACACCGTGCGCCGCGCGGGCCTGGACCCCTTCAAGGAAGCCGCCAAGCTCGCCCGCCACAAAGACGAAACCCTGGCCACGGCCTGAAGCCGCACTGCCCCCGATCCCGGAACGATGATGAACCTGAAACTTCTCGCATCCCACGAACACCAGCCCCCGGCAGAAGGCGACGCCCGCGTGGTGGCGCTGGCCAACGATGCCGACGCCATGGCACTGCCGCTGGAAGGCGTGGAGCGTGTGGACCTGCACTTTCCCAACTTCACCGATGGCCGCGCCTTCAGCCAGGCCTTCCTGCTGCGCCGCCGCCGTGGCTTTACGGGCGAGATCCGCGCCACGGGCGATGTGCTGATCGACCAGCTGGTGCAGATGCAGCGCACGGGCTTCTCCAGCGCCGTGCTGCGCGAGGGCGTGGACGCTGCCGATGCGCAGCGCCAGTTTGAACGCTTCCCTGGCTTCTACCAGGGCGACGCCGTGAACCCCCAACCCCTGTTTGCGGCCAAGGCCGCCTGATAGGCGCACCGCCCACGCACCCGCTGCACCGAAACACGAGCCCCCTCACCATGAGCCACATCGATCTCGCACGCATCAACGCGGAACTCGGCCGCAACGCCGAGGGCCTCGTCGCCTGGGCCCTGGGCCTGGGCCAGAGCCCCATCGTCACCACCAACTTCCGCCCGTTCGAAGCGGTGATCCTGCACATGGTGTCGCGGGTGAACCCCGATGTGCCCGTGGTCTGGATGGACAACGGCTACAACACCGAAGCCACCTACCGCTTTGCCGACGAGGTGACCAAGCAGCTGGGCCTGAACCTGAAGATCTACCTGCCCCGCCGTTCGCGCGCCCACCGTGAAGCGGTGGACGGCCCTACGCCCGCGCTGGACGACCCACGCCACGCCGCCTTCACCGAAGAGGTGAAGCTGGAACCTTTTGCCCGCGCCCTGCGCGAAACGGCGCCCAAGGTCTGGTTCACCGCGCTGCGCGCCACCGACACCGCCGTGCGCGCGCAGATGGACCCGGTGAGCATCAACCCCGATGGCCTCATCAAGGTCGCACCGCTGCTGCACTGGTCGTCCAAGGACCTGCACGAATACTGCGTGAAGCACGGCCTGCCCAATAACTTCGACTACGTGGACCCCACCAAAGGCGAAGACAACCGCGAGTGTGGCCTGCACATTGCGCACTGATCCGCCCGCCCAAGGCCCGACCATGAACGCCCGCACCGACTCAGCGCTGCTTGAGAAAACCAACAACATGAGCTACCACCTCAACAACTCCCACCTGGACGCGCTGGAAGAAGAAACCATCTTCATCCTGCGCGAAGTCGCCGCCGCCTTCGAGCGCCCCGCCCTGCTGTTCTCGGGCGGCAAGGATTCGCTGGTCATGCTCAAGTGCGCCGAGAAGGCCTTTGGCGCGGGCCGCATTCCCTACCCGCTCTTGATGATCGACACGGGCCACAACTTCCCCGAAGTGACGGACTTCCGCGACTTCCGCGCGAAGGAACTGGGCGCAGAACTCATCGTGCGCAGCGTGGAGGATTCGATGGCACGTGGCACCGTGCGCCTGGCCCACCCGGGCGAGAGCCGCAACGTACACCAGTCGGTCACGCTGCTCGAAGCCATCGAGGAATTCCGCTTTGACGCCCTCATCGGCGGTGCCCGCCGCGACGAGGAAAAGGCGCGCGCCAAGGAGCGCATCTTCAGCCACCGCGACAGCTTCGGCCAATGGCAGCCCAAGGCCCAGCGCCCCGAACTGTGGACCCTGTTCAACACCCGCCTGCACCCCGGCGAGCACTTCCGCGTGTTCCCCATCAGCAACTGGACCGAGCTGGACGTGTGGCAGTACATCGACCGCGAGCAGATCGGCCTGCCCAGCATCTACTACACGCACAAGCGCCAGGTGGTGGACAAGAAGGGCCTGCTGATGCCCGTGACCGAGCTGACCCCGCCGCGCGAAGGCGACGTGGTGGAAACACGCGACGTGCGCTTCCGCACCGTGGGCGACATCACCTGCACCGCACCGGTGGAAAGCACCGCTGCCACCCCGGCCGAGATCGTCATCGAGACCCTGGCCGCAGACGTGAGCGAGCGCGGCGCGACCCGCATGGACGACAAGACCTCCGACGCTTCGATGGAGAAGCGCAAAAAAGACGGCTATTTCTGAGACGGGCACTTCTGATGACTACTACCAATTCTATAGCTGCCAACGCATATCAGACGGGCGGTGAAGCCCAAAATAGCCATGTTTCCGCCCTCAAGTTCATCACCTGTGGCTCGGTGGACGACGGCAAGAGCACGCTGATCGGCCGCCTGCTGGTGGACAGCAAGGCCGTGCTGCAAGACCACCTGGCTGGCGTGCAGCGCCAGGGCGAGACCGACCTGGCCCTGCTGACCGACGGCCTCAGCGCCGAGCGCGAGCAAGGCATCACCATTGACGTGGCCTACCGTTACTTCGCCACCGAAGAGCGCAAGTTCATCATTGGCGACGCGCCCGGCCACGAGCAGTACACGCGCAACATGGTCACGGCCGCGAGCAGCGCCGACGCCGCCGTGGTGCTGGTCGATGCGACCAAGCTCGACTGGAAGAACCCCGATCTGGCCCTGCTGCCCCAAACCCGCCGCCACAGCCTGCTGGTGCATCTGCTGCGCGTGCATTCGCTGGTGTTTGCCGTGAACAAGCTCGACGCGGTGGAAGACCCTGCGCTGGCCTGGAAGCACATCCAGGGCGCGCTGCAGTCCTTCGCGCAGGCCGCTGGCATCGCCGTGCGTGCCACCGTGCCCGTGTCCGCCCTCAAGGGCTGGAACGTGGTCGATGCCCACGCGGGCTGGTGCGGCTACGAAGGCCCCACGCTGCTGCAGGTGCTCGAAGTGCTGCCCAACACGCCCGCCGACACGGCGCTGGCACCGGCCTTCCCGGTGCAGTGGGTCGAGAAGTTCTCGTCCTCCTCCGACACCAGCCAGGGCCGCCGCGTGTTCTGGGGCCGCGTGGCCGCAGGCAGCTTTGCGCCCGGCACCGCCGTACAGGTTTTCCCCAGCGGCCAGCTGGCCACCGTGGCCCAGGTGCTGGACCACGCCCGCCGCCCCACCGATGTGCCCGCAGGCACCAGCGCCGGCATCATTCTGGACCGCGAGGTGGATGTCTCGCGCGGCGACTGGATCCTGGCCGCCCCCACGGCCGCCGCAGCGCCTGCTGACGACGACTTTGGCGACACACCCGCCGCAACCCCGGCCTGGCCTGCCAGCCGTGAACTGCAGACCACCATCGCCTGGATGGACGACGAGCCCCTGGTTGCGGGCCGCGTTTACTGGGCGCTGCACGGACACCGCTGGGTCAAGGCCAAGGTGAAAGCCGTGGTGCACAAGCTCAACATCAACACGCTGGCTGAAGAAGCCGCCACGCAGCTCGACCCCAACGCCATTGGCCATGTCCAGCTCGTGCTGCAAGAGGCCATCCCGGCTGCCGCCTTCGGCCAGGCCCGCGTGCTGGGCTCGCTGATCCTGGTGGACACCGCCAGCCACAAAACCGCTGGCGCCGTGCTGGTCCACTGACCCAAATCAGCACCCCAACCCCCCAGTCACCCCATCGGGGTGAGGGACCCTGTAACCAAAGGTCGGTGAAAGCTTTTAAAATCGAGGGTTTTCACCGACCCACACAACTCCTGTCATGACCCACGTCGTCTCCGAAAACTGCATCAAGTGCAAGTACACCGATTGTGTGGACGTGTGCCCCGTGGACTGCTTCCGCGAAGGCCCGAACATGCTCGTCATCGATCCTGACGAATGCATCGACTGCGCCGTGTGCATCCCCGAATGCCCGGCCAACGCCATCTTTGCGGAAGAAGACCTGCCCGCAGACCAGATCGCCTTCATCAAGCTCAACGCCGACCTGGCCTTTGCCGACGGCTGGAAGAGCATCACCAAGCGCAAGCCCGCGCTGCCCGACGCCGATGAGTGGAATGGCAAGCCCGGGAAAATCAACGATCTGGTGAAGTAAGCCAAACAGGCGCCCCTTGGTGAACCCGGCTTTGCAAACGCCCGCCGTTGTAGAGACCGACGCGGTCGTCATCGGCGCAGGCCCCGTGGGCCTGTTCCAGGTCTTCCAGCTGGGCCTGCAGGGCATCACCGCCCACGCCATCGACGCCCTGCCCCATGCGGGTGGCCAGTGCGTCGAGCTGTACGGCGACAAACCCATCTACGACATCCCGGGCATCCCCGTGTGCACCGGGCGCGAGCTGGCCGGTCTGCTGCTTCAGCAGATTGCCCCTTTCAAGACCCAGTGGCACCTGAACACGCTGGTGTCCGCCCTCACCGTACAAGCGGACGGGCGCCTGCTGGTCGAAACCTCGCAAGGCGCACAACTGCTGGCCCGCAGCGTGTTCATCGCCGCAGGCGTGGGCGCCTTTGTGCCGCGCACGCTCAAGGTGGACGGCATCGAGCGCTTTGTGGGCACCCAGCTGCACTACCAGAACCTCCCCGCCAGCTTGGATGTGGCCGGGCGCCACGTGGTAGTGCACGGCGGTGACGAGCCCGCCGTGGCCCGCGCCGTCGAACTGGCAGAGCAAGGCCAGCCCGCCCGCGTCAGCCTGCTGCACCGCCGCGACGTCTTCCAGGCGCCTGAAACCTTGCTGCAACGCCTGCAGCAATTGCGCGACGCAGGCCGCATCCACGTCGAGGCCGCACAGATCACCGGCATTGACACCGTGGGCGACCGCCTCACCGCACTACAGGTGGTGGATGCGGACGGCAGCACCCGGGCCCTGGCGCTGGACCTGCTGGTGGCCGTGCTGGGCATCTCACCCCGCCTCGGCCCCATCGCCGACTGGGGCATCGCCATGGATCGCAAGCAGCTGGTGGTGGACACCGAAGCCTTCCGCACCAGCGTGCCCGGCATCTACGCCGTGGGCGACATCAACACCTACCCCGGCAAGCGCAAGCTCATCCTGTGCGGCTTCCACGAGGCCACGCTGGCCGCCTTCGGCGCCGCCGAGGCGCTCAAGGGCGACAAGGTGGCGCTGCAATACACCACCACCAGCCCGCGCCTGCACCAGTTGCTGGGCGTGGCGCCCGCCCCTGCTGCCGCCTGACCGGGCGCACAGCGGCCACACACGCCACTACAATCCGCAGCGCGCTGCTTTTGCAAGCGCTACCGCTAGGGGTGTCGATGTGGGCCTGCCCACTTCGACTGAGAGAGTCCCTTTGAACCTGATTGAGATCATCCTCGCGCAGGGAAGCAAGTCCGCCATTGCACGGCTCTGAACACGTCAGGGCGCACCGGTGGGCGGCCCCTGCTCTGTATCTGCTTACGGAGCCCACCATGTCCTCATCCCCCGCCACGCACGCCACCAACGAAGCGCTGGCCCCCGTCTCCTCTGACCGCCGCGTCTTCCAGTGGCATGACCATGCCTCGCTCTGGTTCAGCCTGGGCGTGGGCCTGCTGGTCATGCAGGTGGGCGCGTACCTGATGCCCGCGCTGGGCACCAAAGAGGCACTGATTGCCATCGTCGCCGGCTCCATCGTGGGCGCGGGCCTGCTGGGCTGGGTGGCCAAGCTGGGTTGCGACAGCGGCCTGGCCAGCGCGGGGCTGATGCATGCTGTGTATGGCCGCACCTTTGCCAGCCTGCCCATCATCCTGAACATCGTGCAGCTGGTGGGCTGGGGCACGTTCGAGCTGGTGGTGATGCGCGATGCCACTGTGGCCATCGGCCAGCAGTCGGGGGCCATGGCGGGTGCCCACTGGCCGGTGCTGGCCACGCTGCTGTGGGGCAGCGTGGTGATGCTGCTCATCAGCGGCTCGATGGTCCAACTGGTGCGCAAGGTGATTGCGCGCGTGGCGCTGCCGCTGGTGGTGTTGTCGCTGCTGTGGCTGTCGTGGCAGTTCTTGTCGCTGGCCCAGGCCCAGGGTTTTGAAGCGCTGTGGACGCGCCAGGGCGCAGGCGGCATGGGCGTGTTGCCCGCGCTGGACCTGGTGATCGCCATGCCGATTTCGTGGCTGCCCCTGGTGGCCGACTATGCGCGCCATGGCAAAAACGGTGGCTCGGCATTGCGCGGCACCTGGCTGGGCTATGCGCTGGCCAACATGTGGTGCTACAGCCTGGGTGTGCTGGTGGCGCTGACCTTGCCGAGCAAGGACCTTGTGCAGGCGCTGCTGCTGGCCCAGGGTGGGCTGATCGCGCTGTCGCTGATCCTGATCGACGAGGTGGACAACGCCTATGGCGACACCTATTCGGGCGCCGTGTCGGCCCATAGCCTGCTGCCACGTTTTGGCGTGCGCGCCTGGGGCCTGCTGGTGGCCGCACTTTGCACGGGGCTGGCGCTGGTGCTGCCCATGCACAGCCTGGAGCCGTTTTTGCTGCTGCTCAGCTCGGTGTTTGTGCCGCTGTTTGGCGTGATTCTGGGGCGCCTGGCCTTTGGCACCGATGCGACCGCCCTGCTGGCGGCTGCGCGCAAGGTGAATGTGGCGCCCGTGGCCATCTGGCTGGCGGGCATCGCCGTGTACCACCTGGCGCCCAAGGTGCTGCCGGGTGCGGGCTCGGCCCTGCCAGCGCTGGCGTTCAGCTTTGCGCTGGCCTGGGCCACCCGGCCGCGCAGCCGCTAACGGCCAGGGCCCGCAGGGGATGGCTGGGCCCCTGCCAGCCGTGTGGCCAGGTACAGCAGCAAGCCCAAGGGGCCATACATGAAGGTGGCGGGCAACAAGACCAGCAGCGGCCACCGCGCCCGACCGCGCGCCAGGACATCGGCGGCCATCCAGTGCCCGACCCACAAGTCGAATGCCAGAAAATGCACCCAGCCGCCCAGCACCTTGCCGGGCACGGCAAACAGGGCCTGCACGGCAGCCAGGCTGGAAAAGCCCCCGCCCGGTGCAGAGCCCCAGTGCATGACCAGCAACCAGGCGTACAGGGCGCACAGTGCAGCAGGCACCCAGCGCCCCGCTGCCACTATCAGTGACGCCCGCAAGCGGCCCGGCGGCGCAATGACCGCCACACCCAGCGCCAGCCAGCCCAGCATGGCACCTACGCTGGCCACAGAAAAGAGGGTTTCGTTCATCTCAGCGCTCCCCCTCGCGGCCCCTTTGGCGCTCTGGTACCGGCCACACCACAGCCCCTTGGTGGCCAACCCGTGTCACCAGCCCGCCATGGGCCGAAGCGAACTGCGCGGCCTGCTGTTCGCCCACAAACCAGTGCTTCAGCATGGCCGTGCTGCGCTGTGCCGCCACCGACAACACCACCGACTGGGAGTCCAGGCTGGACAGGGCCTGACTGTAGGCCTCCCAGCTCGCATGGCCCGCCTCGAAGGCCAGCATCCGCAGCACATGCTTGCGCTGAAGGCTTGCGCGATCGCGGAACAGCGCCTGCAAGGGGCAGGCCGGAACCGCACGCGCGGCCAGCAGCCGCCGGAGCACCGGCAAGGCCTCTGACAGCGCGTCGGATGTGGCGGCGCGGTGCAAACGCTTGGCCTCACGCAGCATGGCGGCTTGTGCAGGAGAAGACGCAGGATGGGAGGAAGGCGACGGCGACAAGGCTTTGGCAGCAACGCGCGGTCCGCGAGCAAAAAGAGAGGGCATACCGGCTCCAGAAACAGGTGGCTCATCTCGCTGCGGGCCACGGAGGGTATGCAAGCCAGGCTTGCGGAAGGGAAAAGAAAAAGGTGCTTGCGCTTTTGCGAGGTGGGCGGCCTTTCAGCCCGGCGCGGATTGTACGGCACGGGATCGCGCGCCCCGCCAAAGGGGCGCCCACAGGTTTCGGCAGCGCTTTCAGCCTATGGCGATTTCCCAGCAGCCACGGAGAGAACTACTATTCTTATAGCAACAACGCATGATGGACGCGCGCAAGGCGCCAAAAAAGCCTAAATCTTCAGCCCTGCATTGCCACCTGCGCCACCGGCGCATAGCCATGGCTCAGCGGGCCATGGCCGCGCCCGGTGGTCACATCGGCACCGGCGGCAATGGCGCCCAGGATGTAGGCCCGGGCGCGTTCCACCGCCTGCGGCAGGGGCGCGCCCAGCGCCAGGTGCGATGCGATGGCCGACGACAGCGTGCAGCCGGTGCCGTGGCCGTTGTGGGTGGCAATGCGCTGCGATGCCAGGCGCTGGCAGGTGCCGTCTGGCAGGGCCAGCACATCCACCACCCAGTCCCCGGGCAGGTGCCCGCCTTTGAGCAGCGCGGCCGGGGCGCCCAGCGCGCGCAGGGCCTGCGCAGCGGCGTCCAGCGCATCCACCCCGTCGATCTTGCGGCCCAGCAGCCAGCCTGCTTCGTCCAGGTTGGGGGTGATCACCTCGGCCAGCGGAAACAGCTCCTGCACCAGCACGCCCACCGTTTCCTGCGCGATCAGGCGGTCGCCGCTAGTGGCGACCATCACCGGGTCCAGCACCACATGGGGCAGCTGGTAGCTGCGGATGGCATCGGCCACCACACGCACCACCTCGGGCGAATGCAGCATGCCGATCTTGATGGCGTCCACGCCGATGTCCTGCACCACCGCGTCGATCTGCGCCTTGAGCATCTCGGGCGGTACGCCGTGGATGCCTGTCACGCCACAGGTGTTCTGCGCGGTGATGGCGGTGATGGCCGTCATGCCGTAGCAGCCCAGGGCGCTGAAGGTCTTGAGGTCGGCCTGGATGCCCGCGCCGCCGCCGCTGTCGGAGCCTGCGATGGAAAGCACACGCACATAGCGGCGTGTGGAAGGCATGGACGGCACAGACGAGGAGGAGGACGGCGGGGTCAAAGAAGTCATGGCAAAAATTATGGCCTATGCGCCAGCGCAAAAAGGGCGGCGCGGGCTTGTGCTGTAATTTGATTTTTCCGGACGAAACAGGGGTGTCCCGCCGTTTAGAAGCTGTTCTAAGGTGTGCGACTGAGAAATACCCTGGGGCCCGCAGCAACACTGCACACCATGGCCCCGCTACCCGATCCAGGTCATGCTGGCGTGGGGAGTTTCTTTTCAAGCGGCACAGCCCCGTTTTGTCCCCATGCACCTTGCTCGCACCTCGTTTGCGGCACACGGACAGACCACAACGCCTATGCCACTGCCACCCTCCTCCTTTGCCATCCTGGGCGCAGGCCTCATGGGCCGCCTGCTTGCAGTGGAGCTGGCCCGCCAGGGCCACCGCGTGGACATCCATGACGCGGGCAGCCCCGCCGCCGAAGGCTCAGCCGCCACAGTGGCCGCCGCCATGCTCGCGCCTCTGGCCGAATCGGCCATCACCGAACCCGGCGTGGTGCGCATGGGCCACCACGCCCTGGCCCGCTGGCCGCAGCTGCTGGCGCCGCTGGCCGAGCCGGTGTTCTTCCAGCAAGCAGGCACGCTGATCGTGTGGCACCGGCAGGATGCCGCCGAAGCCCAGCGCCTGACGCGCCAGCTGGAGGCCAACCAGCACACCGTGCCCGAGCTGCCCCGGCTTGAAAAGCTGGACAGCGACGGCCTGGCCCAGGCCGAGCCCACGCTGGCCCACCGCTTCGCCCAAGGCCTCTACCTGCCCGGTGAGGGCCAGCTGGACAACCGCCAACTGCTGGCGGCGCTGGTGGTGGAGATGCAACGCCTGGGCGTGCGTGCGCACTGGCACAGCCCGCAGTCGCCCGACACCTTCAGCCCCGGTGCCCCCGGCCAGCCCGACTGGGTGCTGGACTGCCGGGGCCTGGGCGCCAAGGGCCAGTGGAGTGCGCTGCGCGGCGTGCGCGGCGAGGTGGTGCGCATCCACGCGCCCGATGTGACGCTGCAGCGCCCCACACGCCTGGTGCATCCGCGCTACCCCATCTACATCGCACCCAAACAAGACCACCTGTTTGTCATCGGCGCCACCGAGATCGAATCCGACGACCTCTCGCCCGCGAGCGTGCGCTCCACGCTGGAACTGCTGAGCGCTGCCTATGCCGTGCACCCCGGCTTTGCCGAAGGCCGCATCCTGGAGCTGGCCACGCAGTGCCGCCCCACGCTGCCCGACAACCTGCCCGCCATCCGCCAGACGCAGCCGGGCGTGCTGGAGATCAACGGCCTGTACCGCCATGGCTTCATGATCGCCCCGGCGATGCTGGATGTGACCCTGGAAGTGCTGAACACAGGACAATCGCAGCTTTCGCAACGTTTTGACCTCGCGCTGGACCTGGCCCCTGCATCCGTGCCCGCCACCAGCGCTGCCGCTCTCGCATGAACATCTCCATCAACCAGACCCCGCACGAACTGCCCGAAGGCGCCACCGTGGCCGACGCCGTGGCCGCCATCGCGGCGCGCCCGCCTTTTGCCGTGGCGGTGAACACCACCTTTGTGCCCAACACCGCCTACGCCGCCCACCGGCTGCAGCCCGGCGACCGCGTGGAAATCATCTCGCCCGTGACCGGGGGCTGATGCAGCGCCTGAAATTTGAAGAAAATAGGCCCTCTGCGCGCGTCCATCAAGCCCTGATAGCTATCAAAAACATAGTAAACACATGACCACTCCGACGCCCCAAGACCCGCTGGTGCTGTACGGCCAGCAGTTCACCAGCCGCCTGTTGCTGGGCACCTCGCGCTACCCCTCGCCCGCCGTGCTCGAAGCCGCCGTGTTGCGCGCGCAGCCCGCCATGGTCACCGCCTCGCTGCGCCGCCAGGGCAGCAACCCGGCCGAAAGCGGCAGCAGCTTCTGGGAGCTGCTGCGCAAGCTCAATGTGCCCGTGCTGCCCAACACCGCTGGCTGCCACAGCGCGCAAGAGGCCATCACCACCGCCCAGATGGCACGCGAGGTGTTCAACACCCCGTGGATCAAGCTGGAGCTGATCGGCGACGACTACACCCTGCAGCCCGACACGCTGAACCTGGTGGGCGTGGCCGAACACCTCATCAAGGAAGGCTTTCAGGTCCTGCCCTACTGCACCGAAGACCTGGTGCTGTGCCAGCGCCTGGTGGATGTGGGCTGCCAGGCCGTGATGCCCTGGGCCGCCCCCATCGGCACCGGCCGGGGCCCCGTCAACCCCTACGCGCTGCAGACGCTGCGCGAGCGCCTGAATGTGCCCATGCTGGTGGACGCGGGCCTGGGCCTTCCATCGCACGCCTGCCAGGTCATGGAATGGGGCTATGACGGCGTGCTGCTGAACACCGCCGTGGCCCTGGCGCAGGACCCCGTGGCCATGGCTGGTGCATTTGCCGATGCCGTGGGCGCCGGGCGCGCAGCGCGCCTGGCAGGCGCCATGGCCGCGCAGGACGCCGCCCAGCCCAGCACCCCCGTGCTGGGTACCCCTTTCTGGCACCACGCCCATGCATGACACCCCCGCCCTGGCGCACGCCATCCTGAGCCACCACGCAGCCACCTTTGCGGGTTTTGCACCCGAGCCCGTGCCTGCCCCCACCTCGCACGAGCCGGTCTACCTGGCCGCGCTGCAAGCCTGCAGCCAGCTGGGCTTCATCGCCCACGACGCCGAATGCCTGGCCCGGGCGTGGCAGGCGCGCGCCCTGCGCACTGGCGCGGCGCAGCCCGAGGTGTGGCCTGACGCCCCTGAGGACTTCGGCCTGCAGCCTCTGCCCCGCGCCCACCAGTTCGCGCCCTGCCCCGAGCGCCTGGGCCTGTACGCCGTGCTGCCGGACGCCACCTGGGTGGGCCGCATGGCCCGCGCAGGTGTGCCCACGGTGCAGTTGCGCTTCAAGTCCGACGATGCGGCCGCGATTGAACGGGAAGTGCGCGCCGCCGTGTTGGCCGTGCAGGGCACGGGTGCGCTGCTGTTCATCAACGACCACTGGCGCGTGGCCATCGACGCGGGTGCCTACGGTATCCACCTGGGCCAGGAAGACCTGGATGCGCTGAAAGCCGACGAGTTGCAGGCGCTGCGCAACTCGGGCCTGCGCCTGGGCGTCAGCACCCACGGCTATGCCGAAATGGTGCGCGCCGATGCCGTGGGCCCCAGCTACATCGCCATGGGGGCCGTGTTCCCGACCACGCTCAAGAAAATGGCCACGGCGCCCCAGGGCGTGGGCCGGCTGGGGGTGTATGCGCGGCTGATGCGGCACTACCCGCAGGTGGCCATTGGCGGCATTGGCGCCGAGCAGTTTGCGCAGGTGCTGGCCACGGGGGTGGGCTCCATCGCCGTGGTGCGGGCGCTGGTGAACGCGGCAGATCCTGAAAGCGCTGCGGCCCAGTTGATGCAGCACATGGCGCCCACGCCCATCTGAAGGCTGCCCCAGGGCCTGGCACACAACACCAGGGTCTGAAAGTGCTGCGCCATGCTGCGGCGGCGGTGCATTGACGTGGCATCCAACCCACCTGATGTCGCCCACGCAGCGCGAGCCGAGGCGCCACAGCAGGCCTTGGGCCGCTGGCCCAGGCCTTTTACTTGCTGCGATCGGCCTTGTGTTTCATCTGCTCCAGTTCCAGCCGCAGTTCCATCAGGTCGTTCTCCATGCCAAAACCCACGGCCTGCCCGGAGGATGGCGGGGGCGTCACCGGCACGGGCGGAAGGTCGCTGAGGGTCAGGTGCAGGGGTTCGGACAGGTCGAGATCTAGGGGGACATTGCCACTGTCTGCGCCCATGGCCGCCGGGGCGGTGGACACGGGGGCGCTGTTGTTCGCCGGGGCAGTGCGTGGCGGCATGGCCCCAAAGTCAAACTCCAGGCTGGCTGCGAGCGAATCCAGCGGCGCGTCATCCCGCAACGATGCAGCCACTGCCGGAGCAGAGGCCACGGACGGTTCGGCCACCAGGGCTTCGACCCGGGGCGGTGCCAGCGGGGTGGTCCGCTTGCGCGGCGGGGGCTCGCCCCGTGCACTGGCAGGGGTGGTCTGCGCGATGGACAGCAGCAGCAGCAGGTCGTCGTAGGCCGCCAGGTCAAACGGCTCCACCGCTTCGGCCCCGGTGCGGCGGAACAGGAACTTCTCCAGCAACCCCAGCACTTCGGCGGATGTCCACGCAGCTTCGATCTCGGCCAGCGCGTCGGTGTAGTGATAGAGCATGCGCCCCGTGCGGTGGAAGCCGGAAAACTCCGGCACCTGCGCATTGAAGGACTGCATGAACTGCGCACGCAGCTGGGCAAACTCGTCCACGCGGCTGAGCGTGTGGTACAGCTGCAAAAGCTCCAGATAGGCCAGCGGCGAAGTCTCGCGGTGCTCTGCGATGTGGTTCTTCAAGACCTCGATGGCCTGCTGGTGCTCGCCCACCGAAATGAAGAATTCAGCCTGCTGCTGGATGTCAAAAAGCTCTTCGGGGTTGACGATGTGCAGCGATGCCGATGCCGCAGCAGGTGATGGCGACGCCACCGGTGGCCTGGGCAGCGGCACAGGTGCGCTGACCACCGGGGGTTTGGTGGCAGCGCTGCTGGCTACCGCCGCCACCGGCACCGGGCTGGGCGCAGGGACGGTGACTGGCGACGACGGCCCCGTGGAGGTGGGGCCTTCGTCGGGCAAAGGCTGGGTGTCGGACGGCAGCCAGGAATCTGCGGGATGGGGTGCCAGGCCCAGCGTTTCCTCGGCCACGGCGGCATCGCGCGCGCCCAGGGCTACCGAGTCGCCCCAGGCCCGAGCAGCGTTCTGGGAGGCATTGCGCAGGCGCACCCACATCCACGCAACCCCGAGCAGGGCCAGCGCCAACAAGGCCCCCAGCGCATACACGATGGCCGCCGGAAAGCGCTCTTGCTCTGCCAACTCCAGCTGCTGCTGCAACTGCGCGGCGGCAGCACGGTCTTTGGCGGCCTGCGCGCGCAGGGCTGCGGCCTCGGACTCCAGCGTTTTCAGTTGCTCGCTGTCCTTGAGCAGGGTTTCTGGCTGCGCGTTCAGCGACTTCCACAGCGCAATGGCTTGTGCGCGCTGCACCGACATTTCCTCGGACGGCGTGACCATGAGTTCGGTGCTGGAACGCAGCGGGACCGGGCTGTCCAGCCAGATGTCCAGGGGCTCCAGCACCAGGCGGGGGCGCTGGGCGGGCGCGGCCCCAGCCGCCAAGGCCTTGGTGGGGGCCGGTGCGCGGGCAACAGGCCGCGCAGGGGTCGGGGACGCAGGCCGTGCCACGGTGGGCGCCCGGGGTGCCGGGGGTTGGCGCGTGGCTTGCCTGTCGGCAGGGGCTGGTACCGCACGGCTGTCTGGTGCCGCCGCCGGGGGCTGGACGGTCTCGCCCCCTCTGGCAGCGGGCAGACGCGACAGATCCACCGGAAGCGCCGAGGCCGAGCGCGTGGCAGTGGTCGGAAGGTCAGAGAGAAATGTGTATGTGCGTGTGGTTTTGCCAGCGCACCCGGCCGTGAGGGTCACGGTGAGCACGGGTTCATCCAGGGAAACGGATGCCATGACCCGCACACCCGATGGGCGCCCCCGCACTTCAGGCAGGGGGATGACGCGCACCTTGCTGTCGCCAATCGCGTTGTCGCCCGCCACCAGCTTCGCTGAGACGCAGGAAGACGCGACATCCGAACCCGGGTCGGGCTGCAATTCAAACGTCAGATCGACAGGAGATCCCAACACCACCGTGCCGCTGCCACTGCCCAGCGACAGTGCCGACGCACCAGCTGCGAACACCCACAGCCCCGGCCCAAAAATAGTGTTACGGATTTTCACAATAAGTTCTGTTCCTGGTCTGAGGCATTCTTGCACACAAGTCCCAGATAAGGCCAGAGCCATAATGGCGCTATGAAAATTCAGTTTCCCACCATCGCCATCGTGGGCACCGGCGCCATGGGCCGGGGCATTGCCCAAATCGCAGCCCAGGCCGGCAGCCAGGTTTTTCTGCTGGATGCCAACCCCGGCGCCGCTGATGCGGCCCAGGCAGCACTCCAGGAACAATGGAACAAACTGGTGGCCAAAGGCCGCATCGATGCCGCGCAGGCCAGCGAGCTGGTAGCGCGGCTGCACCCCGTCAAGGCCGTGACCGACCTGGCGAGCTGCGATTTGGTGGTGGAGGCCATCGTGGAGCGCCTGGACGTGAAGAAGGCGCTGTTTGCCGAGCTGGAGGCCGTGGTCCGCCCGGATGCCGTGCTGGCCACCAACACCTCCTCCCTGTCCGTCACCGCCATCGGCGCGGGCCTGCAGCGGCCCGAGCGCCTGGCAGGCTTCCACTTCTTCAACCCGGTTCCACTCATGAAGGTGGTGGAAGTGATTGCCGGGCTCAAGACCGATGCCGCCGTGTGCACCGCCCTGGCCGCCTATGCCAAGCAAATGGGCCACACGCCCGTGCAGGCGCAGGACACGCCCGGCTTCATCGTGAACCACGCCGGGCGTGGTTTTGGCACCGAGGCGCTGCGCATCGTGGGCGAAGGCGTGGCCGACTTCGCCACCATCGACCGCATCCTGCGCGACCAGGTGGGCTTCAAGCTCGGGCCATTCGAGCTGATGGACCTCACGGCGCTCGACGTCTCCCACCCGGTGATGGAATCCATCTACCGCCAGTACTACGACGAGCCTCGCTTTCGCCCCAGCGTGATCACGGCGCAGCGCCTGGCCGGTGGCGTCGTGGGCAAGAAGGTGGGCGAAGGCTTCTACCGCTATGTGGACGGCGTAGCACAGGTGCCCGCCGAAGCCCCAGTGCCTGTGGTCAACGACATCCCGCCCGTCTGGGTGTCTCCGCGTGCTGCCCGGCGCGCCGAGCTGTACCAGTTGCTCAAGGACCTGGGCGCCACCATCGAGACGGGCCAATCCCCCTCACCCCACGCCATCACGCTGGTGGCGCCGCTGGGCTTTGACGTGACCACAGTGGCCGTGGTGGAGCGGCTGGACCCGGCGCGCACCATCGGCATCGACATGCTCATCGACGACGCCGCCACCAAACGCCGCGTGCTGGCCACCAACCCCGCCACGCGCGTGGACATCCGCAATGCGGCACATGCGCTGTTTGCGCGCGACGGCAAGGCCGTGAGCGTGATCCGCGACAGCGGTGGCTTTGTTACCCAGCGCGTGGTGGCCACCATCGTCAACATCGCGACCGACATCTGCCAGCAAGGCATCTGCTCGCCCAAGGACCTGGAGACCGCCGTCACCCTGGGCCTGGGCTACCCGCTGGGCCCATTGGCCATGGGCGACCGCTGGGGCCCCACGAACATCCTCGAAGTGTTGTTCAACATGCAGACCGTGTATGGCGACACCCGCTACCGCCCCAGCCCGTGGCTGCGCCGGCGCGGTGCCATCGGCCTGAGCCTCACGCATGTAGAAGAAAACTGAACGCCCGCACCAAGGCCACCCATGCCCGCAGAACTCCGAAGCACCAGCCAGGGCCAGACCCTGATCCTGACCCTGAGCAACCCCGAGCGGCGCAACGCCATCGACCCGTCGATGTACGCGGCAGGCGTGGAGGCGCTGAGCGTGGCCGAGAGCAGCGCCGACATCCGCAGCGTGGTCATCACCGGGTCCGACGGCATGTTCTGCTCGGGCGGCAACCTGCAGCGGCTGCTGGCCAACCGCCAGCAGCCGCCCGAGGTGCAGGCCCAAAGTATCGAAGGGCTGCACAACTGGATCGAGACCATCCGCACCTACCCCAAGCCGGTGATTGCGGCGGTGGAAGGCGCGGCGGCCGGCGCGGGTTTTTCGCTGGCGCTGGCCTGCGACTTCATCGTGGCGGCACGCAATGCCGTGTTCGTGATGGCCTACAGCAACGTGGCACTGTCGCCCGATGGGGGGGCGAGCTGGAGCCTGTCGCAGGCCCTGCCCCGCCAGATTGCCACCGAGATACTCATGTGCGGTGACCGCATTGGTGCAGAGCGCCTGCATGCCCTGGGCCTGGTCAACCGCGTGGCCGAGGCGGGCTCTGCACTGGATGCTGCGCTCGCCCTGGCCGAACAGCTCAACGCCAAGGCCCCCAACGCCCTGGCCAGCATCAAGGAGCTGCTGAACGAAGCGCCCCACGCCAGCCTGACTCAGCACCTGGGCCATGAACGCGACCAATTCGTGAAGAACCTGCACCACGCCAACGGTGGCGCAGGCATTTCCGCCTTTCTCGAAAAACGCGTGCCGCGCTACGAGTAAGCCGCTACCCATTCACCCTCCCAAGCCCCTGGCAGTCGAACCGGCCGCCAGGGGCTTTTTGCTGCGCGGCTGCGCAGACGCGCAGGTGACAACCCTGACGCTTTGCCCAGGTCCCTCACGCGACAATGGGCCCGTTACCAGTCACGCAAAAGACAGACCATGGACGACCCGATTCTTACTATCGAAGAACGTGAAGCGATCAACTCCGGTCGCTGGTTTTCTTCCCTCTCACCTTCGCTACGCCACGACATCCTCCGATGTGCATACGTCAAACGTTTCAAGGACGGCGCCCTGATCTGCGCACGCGGCGATCCACCCGAGGAGTGGATTGCCTGCGCACGCGGTGCGGTGCGGGTGAGCTCCACATCCATCTCGGGCAAGCAGATCACGCTGACCTATGTGGAGCCGGGCATCTGGTTCGGCGACGTGGCGATCTTCGACGGGGACCGGCGCACGCACGACGCCTATGCGCATGGCGACACCACCATCCTGTGCGTGGCCAAGTCCGATTTCAAGAAGATCCTGGCCTCGCACGTGGAGTTCTACGAGGCCATGCTGCGCCTGCACGCGCGGCGCATTCGCCAGCTCTACGGCCTGGTGGAAGACCTCAACACCCTGCCCTTGCGCGCGCGGCTGGCCAAGCAGCTGGTGCACCTGGTGCGCAGCTACGGCATTCCCAGCCTGTCGGACGGCAGCGAGATGCGCATCGGGCTGCAACTGGCGCAAGAAGAGCTGGCACAGCTGCTGGGCGCATCGCGCCAGCGCGTGAACCAGGAGCTGAAAGCCATGGAGCGCGAGGATGCCATCCGCATCGAGCCGGGCGGCCTGGTGGTGCGCGACCGCGAGGCACTCATGCGCATTGCGGAAACCGACAACTGAAGAGCAACAACAACAAACTCTCCGCCCTCTCATGAGCAACTTTGACCACTTCGTGGGCACCCGGCCCGTTTCCGAGCAGCACGCGTTCGACACCGCCGCGCTAAGCACCTGGCTCTCGCAGAACATGAAGGGCTTTGCGGGCCCCCTGACGGTGGAGATGTTCAAGGGCGGGCAGTCCAACCCCACCTACAAGCTCATCACGCCCACCACCAGCTATGTGATGCGCGCCAAGCCCGGCCCGGTGGCCAAGCTGCTGCCTTCGGCCCACGCCATCGAGCGCGAGTTTGCGGTGATGAGCGGCCTGTACGGCACCGACGTGCCCGTGCCGCGCATGTTCGTGCTGTGCGAGGACGAGTCGGTCATCGGCCGCGCCTTCTACGTGATGGAGTGCATGCAGGGCCGCGTGCTGTGGGACCAGTCCCTGCCCGGCATGTCGCAGGCTGAGCGCGGTGCCATCTACAACGAGATGAACCGCGTGATTGCCGCGCTGCACACCGTGAAGTTTGCAGACCGTGGCCTGGCCAGCTACGGCAAGCCTGGCAACTACTTCGAGCGCCAGATCGGCCGCTGGAGCAAGCAGTACGTCGCCTCCATCACGCAGCCCATTCCCGAAATGGACAAGCTCATGGAATGGCTGCCCGCCCACATGCCCGCCAGCGCGCGGGATGAAAGCCAGGTGTCCATCGTGCATGGCGACTACCGGCTGGACAACCTCATGTTCCACCCCACCGAGCCGCGCGTGATCGCCGTGCTCGACTGGGAGCTGTCCACCCTGGGCCACCCGCTGGCCGACTTCAGCTACCACTGCATGAGCTGGCACATCCCCGCCGCCATGGGCCGGGGCATCGCGGGACAAGACCTGGCCGCGCTCGGCATCCCCAGCGAAGACAGCTACATCCGCCTGTATTGCGAACGCACCGGCATCGCCACGCCCGAGGCGCTGCGCGCCGACTGGAACTTTTACCTCGCCTACAACATGTTCCGCATCGCGGCCATCCTCCAGGGCATTGCCAAGCGCGTCGAAGCGGGCACCGCGTCCAGCGCGCAGGCCAAGGCCTCGGGGGACACCGCACGACCCATGGCCGAGCTGGCCTGGTCGTTTGCACAGCGCGGCTGAGAACAACACAGGCAGAAGCACAGGCGCCGCCCCACGATTACCAACGGAGAAGAAACCCATGGACTTTGACTACTCGCCCAAAACCAAGGAACTGCAGGCCAAGCTGCTCCAGTTCATGGATGACCACATCTACCCGAACGAAGCCACCTACACCGCTGAACTGGCGGCCAACACGGCAGCGGGCAAACGCTGGAGCGCGCTCAAAACCATCGAAGACCTCAAGCCCAAAGCCCAGGCCGCCGGTTTGTGGAACCTGTTCCTGCCAGTGGACAGTGCCGCCGCCTCGGGCTACGAAGGCGCGGGCCTCACCAACCAGGAGTACGCGCCCCTGGCCGAAATCATGGGCCGCGTGCAATGGGCCAGTGAAGTGTTCAACTGCTCCGCCCCCGACACGGGCAACATGGAAACCATTGCCCGCTACGGCGACGAGGCCAACAAGGCCCGCTGGCTCAAGCCCCTGCTCGAAGGCAAGATCCGCTCGGCCTTTGCGATGACCGAGCCCGATGTGGCGTCGAGCGATGCCACCAACATCGAGACGCGCATCGAGCGCCAGGGCGACGAGTACGTGATCAACGGCCGCAAGTGGTGGATCTCCGGCGCGGCCGACCCGCGCTGCGCGGTGTTCGTCACCATGGGCAAGACCGACCCCGAGGCGCCCAAGCACTCGCAGCAAAGCATGGTGCTGGTGCCCGCCGACACCAAGGGCATCACCATCATCCGCCCGCTGAACGTGATGGGCTATGACGACGCCCCCCACGGCCACGTCGAGATGACCTTCGAGAACGTGCGCGTGCCCGTCTCCAACATCCTGCTGGGCGAAGGCCGTGGCTTCGAGATCGCACAAGGGCGCCTGGGCCCCGGTCGCATCCACCACTGCATGCGCCTCATTGGCCTGGCCGAACGCGCGCTGGAGCTGATGTGCAAGCGCGCCTCCTCACGCACCGCCTTTGGCAAGACCGTGGCCCAGCAGACCGTGACGCAAGAGCGCATTGCCGAAGCCCGCTGCAAGATCGACATGGCCCGCCTGCTCACCCTCAAGGCCGCCTGGCTGATGGACGTGGCTGGCAACAAGGTCGCCAAGACCGAAATCGCCATGATCAAGGTCGTCGCCCCCAGCATGGCCTGCCAGGTCATCGACTGGGCCATGCAGGTGCACGGCGGCGGCGGCATGTGCGACGACTTCCCGCTGGCCTATGCCTACGCCGGTGCACGCACGCTGCGTTTTGCCGACGGCCCGGACGAAGTGCACCGCAACGCGATCGCCAAGTGGGAGCTGGGCAAGTACGGCACCTACGGCCGCGATGCGGGGGTGCCGATCACGCGCGGGGCTTGATCGCGCGGGCAACACAATGAACAACGGGGCCACAGGCCCCGTTTGCTTTTTGGGTCGGCATGGCGAGGGGGTTTACCGCTCCACATTCGGCAAATCATCCGGCCCCGCCACCGACATGGGCGGCAGGTTCTGCATTGCGGCCTGGGCGCCTATCAGCAGCATCTGGGTGGCGTGTGCAATTTCGGGCAGGCTGCGCTCGGTGTGTTCCATGCGCAGGTAGACCTTGCCGCGCACCAGCATCAGCACCAGGGGAGACTGCGCACGCGCGGCGCTGTGTTCGCCTTCCAGGAAGTTGAGCAGCTGCGACACCACGGGCGCGTGGATCCAGCGCTGGGCCACCTCGATGCGCTCGGCAATCACCGCGAAATGCTGGCGGAAGGACGCGGGCAGGCCGGGCCAGGTCATCTCTTCGTACATGGCCAGCCAGCGCATTTCTTCGGGCAGGCTGGTGTTCACCGTGGTCTGCAGCGTGTCGGTGATGGCGTTGTAGGCGCTGCCCTCCAGTGCCTCGTGCAAGGAGCGGTTGAGCACCATCACGGCGGCGTCCGGGTCGGCGCCCACGTCGGCGCGACCGCGCAGCTCCAGGCCCCGCACATAGTCGCGTGTGGGGGCACCACATTCCAGGCGCCAGGGGTGGCCGCCCACGTCGCCCCCCAGGTCGAAGTGCCCCTCGGTGGCCGACGGCACGATGGCCAGCTGTTGCGACGCGGCCCAGCGGGCCACTTCCTTGTTGGTGACGGGCCGGGCGGCGGAGCCGCTGGACGGGCTGAAGGCTTTGCGCAGGCGATCGAACATGGCCAGGGGGAAGCGGAGTGCTTCGCAAGAGTCACGGGTACGGGCATTATTGGGGGCATTCGCTGCCGGAGAAAGCCCCCCCGAGGGAAAAGCCGCCCTGAGTCGCCTGCGGCGCCCTGCCCGAAGGGGGACGCACCCGGTGGCCCGACACAGCAAGCCCCACGGGTGCACTGGCCTTGCGCCGCGCCGGTTTCGTCGGCCGTGGATGGGGCACAGCGTTTGGCTCACTTGCATGTTTTCACCATGAACCGCCGTCTTGCCTTTTTTTCCCTGGGTTGCACGCTGGCCTCGTCTCCGCTGGCCTCCCTGGCGCTGCCCGCCGATGCCTCGGCCACGGCACGGCAGCTGGTGCGCTGGGCCACGGACACGGGCGACCACCAGGGCTTGCCTTTTGCAGTGATTGACAAGCCCTGGGCCCGCATCCATGTGTTTTCGGCCCAAGGGCAGTGGCAGGGCAGTGCGCCGGTGCTGCTGGGCGCGGCACGGGGCGACCGGTCGGCGCCCGACCTGGGCACGCGGCCGCTGGCGCAGATCCGGCCGGAGGAGCGCACCACGCCCGCAGGCCGTTTTGTGACCGAACCGGGCCGCAACCTGCGCGGGGAAGACATTGTGTGGATCGACTACGACTCGGCCGTGTCGCTGCACCGGGTGCGCAGCGTCAGCGCCTCCGAGCGCCGCCACCAGCGCCTGGCCAGCGGCAGCACACGCGACAAGCGCATCAGTTATGGCTGCGTGAATGCGCCCGAGGCGTTCTACAACAAGCACATCGCCCCGCTGTTCGGGCTGGGGCCCGGCGTGGTCTATGTGCTGCCAGACACGGAATCATCTGCTACATTTTTTATAGCTGCAAGCGCTTATCCTTAGCGCGGAGACGGCACTTTTTATTCAAATTTTTCCCCGATCCCGGGCGCCGGGGGCTTCAGCCCGTCTTTTGCAGCCTGAACACCGCGCGCCGCGCGCCCACCGTGAGCCCCTTGGCGTTGACGATGTGCGCAGAGCGCCGCCATGCCAGGGCCTCGCGCTGGCCAGCGTTCAGCCAGCCAAGCTGGTCCATCACCTCCACGGCGGCAGCCACCTGGGCGACCATGTTGCCGTCCATGATCTTGAGCGCAAAGGCCTCGCCCCGGCTGCGGCTGCCCACCACCTGCACGCCGTCGGCGCCCGTCTTGGACACCCAGTCGCCCTGCCCCACCTGCATGAACTCCAGGTCGTGCCGCCCTGTGCCTGAGCCCAGCTCGGGCCGCGCCACCATGGCGTCGGCCAGCGTGGTCAGGCTTTCGTGCAGGTCGGTGTCGGGCGCGCCACCGGCCAGCCGGGCGTAGCCCCGCGCCAGGTGCGCCAGCGGCATGGCGTAGTTGGGCGCCGAGCAACCGTCGATGCCCATGGCGAGCCGATCGGGAGCGAGCCCCACCGCCTGCGCCACGTGGTTGCGGATGGCCACCTGCAGCGGATGGGCGGGGTCCAGGTGATCCTCCAGCGGCAGCCCCTGCTGCACGCAATGCGCCACAAAACCCGCGTGTTTGCCGCTGCAGTTGTTGTGGCGCTCGTCGGGCACAAAACCCTGGGGCAATGTGCCCAGGCCCAGCTCGGCGAACAGGGGGCGGTGGCAGCCGCAGCGCAGCGCGTGGTAGTCCTGCCCCACGCTGGCCAGCATGCGGTCGGCCTGTTCCACATGCATGGGCTCGCCGTTGTGGCTGGCGCACAGCAGCGCCAGTTCGCCCGGCCCCCAGCCCAGCGCGCGGGCCCCGCCCGACTGCATGAAGGGCAGCGCCTGAAACGCCTTGATGGTGGAGCGGGTGAAAGTGACCGTATAGGGATCTCCCACCTGTGCCAGCACCTGGCCCTGGCGGTTGGCCACGGCCACGGCGCCCCAGTGCTGGCACTCGGGCAAGCCGCCCCGGCTGACTTCGATCAACGGAACAAAACCCATGGCGATGATTCCTGGCAGCGGCCTTAGCGTGCGGTGGTGGGAGGGGTTGCGGGGGCCAGCGTCAGGCTGTGCGCCCAGCGCGCGGGCTGGCGCTGCAGGGCGCGGTAGCCGGTGTCGGCCCAGGTGGTGCTCATGTCGCGGTAGCGTGGCGAAAACACCAGGCCGCTTTGGCCGGTCTGGTAGATGAAGCGCGACTGCTCCAGGTCCGCCAGGTCATACACCGCGCGCAGCGACGCGGCGTGGCGGTTCACATAAGGCCCCTTGGCCTCGCCGGCGTTGTACTGGCCCACGTTCACGGTGTACGAGTCTCCGTGCGATGGCACGCTCACGTCAAAGAAGCGGGCCAGCGCAGGCACATTGCCAAAAGGCCGGTGCACGCTGAGCGCGGGGTGGGCTGCGCCCCAGCGCCACTGGGCAGGGTCTGCGCCGTAGGTGGCCTGCAGGCGGTCGAGCGCGCGCCCCAGGGCGGCGGCGGATTGCTCGGCGCAGGTCGCAGGCTGGCACCACCAACTGTCGTTGCGCTCCAGGATGCCTTCGATGGCCGCACGGTAGTCGCGCTTGCCGTAAGTGGCCTTGAAGCGGCCCTCGCCAATGCGCGGGACGATGAGGCCCCGTGCCAGTTCGTCCGTCCAGGCCACAAAGATCAGCGGCGCGGCGCGGCCCGCGTCCATCACGCCGTCAAAGCCCTGCAGCTCCTTCTGCGCCGCAGCGGCAAGCGGGTGCGCGGACTGCGCCTGCTGCAGGTACGGCAGCAAGCGCCGCGTGGCGAGCGAGGCCACATCGCGGTGGATCGCCTGCATGCTGGCTGCGTCGTGCTTGGGGGTGGCTTCGATGAGCTGAGCGATGCGGTCGTAGCGGTAGGGCAAGGCCCAGTCCTGCGTGAGGAAGTGCGGGTAGCCGGGCGCCGTCACGCGCTGGTTGGCGGTAGCCACCCAGCCCTTGTTGCCATCGTCCTGCGGGGTCTGTTCGTAGGGCAGCCAGCCCTTCCAGTCGTAGCGTGCATCCCAGCCGGGCGATGGCGCTACGCCCCGGATGTCGTTGGCCGCATCGCGCACCGGCACGCGGCCAGCGGCCTTGAAACGGATGGTGCCCTGGTCGTCGGCCGCCACCACGCTCTGCATGGGTGAGTGGTAGTGGGCCAAGCCTGCAAAGAGCTCGTCCACGCTCTTGGCCTGGTTGGTCTTGAAGCCTGCCAGCACCGTCTGGTTGTCGTCGTCCAGCGCGCTCCAGCGCAGCGCCAGCACGTACTTGCCCAGGTCCAGCACCTCGGCGTGCGACTTCTGCACGTCGCTCAGCACCGGTCCGTGGCGGGTGCTGCGCAGCTGCAGCACCACGTCGGCCTCGCCCTTGACGCGGATGGTCTCCTTGCGCACGGTGAACGGCGCCCAGCCCTCGGGTGTGCGGTACTGCGTGGCATCGGCCGGGTTGATCTGCTCCAGGTACAGGTCCTGCACATCCGGGCCGGTGTTGGTAAAGCCCCAGGCCACCTTGTCGGTGCGGCCCAGCACCACAAAGGGCAGGCCCGGCAAGGTGGCACCCACCACGTCGATGGCGGCAATGGGCGTGCCGTCCGAGGCCTGCCCTGCAGGCGCCTGCAGCCCGGCGAAGTACCAGATGGCCGGGGCCGACAGGCCCAGGTGCGGGTCGTTGGCGAGCAGGGGTTTGCCGCTCACGGTCCGCGAGCCCGCCAGCACCCAGTTGTTGCTGCCCTTGCCTTCGTTGGTGCCCGCGTTGCGGGTCAGCTCGTCGGCCCAGGCCAGCATGCCGGTGCTGATCTGGCGGGCCAGCGGGCCTTCCGACTTGCGACTGACCGCGTCCACCGCACTGCCCTGCGCCGCCGCAGTGGAGCCCGCATCTGCCGCGCGGTACACGCCCAGCTGGCGGTACAGCGCTGCCAGGTCAGCCGAGGCGGCGGGCTTTTCGCCCGGATAGGGCGGCATCAGCTGCCAGAGGCGGTCCGTGTCGAGCGTGCGCGCCACCGACAGGCGCGCAAATTCGGTGCCCCAGTTGCCACCCAGGTCCAGCGCCATCATCAGCGCCCACCCCACGCTGTCTTCGGGCTCCCACACCGTGCCCTGCGCGCCGCCGGGCTGCACGCCCAGCACATGGAACTCGGGCGGCAGCGCCTGCGGGCGATTTTTGTGGAAGGCGTGGATGCCCTGGCTGTAGGCCTGCAGCGCGTCCTTGGCGTATTGGGGCAGGCCCGCGTACTGGCGCTTGGCCACGCCCATGATGTCGAGCGCACGCATGAGCTTGTCGGTCTCGACGGTGGCCGAGCCAAACACCTCGGACAGCTCGCCATGCATGACCCGGCGGTTGAATTCAAGCTGCCAGGTGCGTTCCTGCGCATGCACATAGCCCATGGCAAACCAGGCATCCTGCGGGGTCTGCGCGCGCACATGGGTTACGTCCGATGGGTCACGCTGCACACGCACGGCGTCGCGCAACCCAGGCACTTGCAGCGTGCCATCCACCACCGCAAAGCTGCGCTGCACATACACCGCCGCGCCCGTGCCCGCCAGCAACGCCGCCACCACCAGCCCGACGGCCGTCCGCTTCATCCACGCCATGTCTTGTCTCTCCTGCTGTTGTGTTGTGTCATCTGAGTGTTTAGCCGCACGTCCCTTGGGACGCCTGCAGACCAGCAGCCTGCGGCATCGAACCTGCAGTGGGCAAAACGATCAGCCCAGGTGCACGCTGGTGCCCACCACCTGGAAGCTCATGACCGGCGCGCTGGGTTCTGTAAAAGGCACGCCCAGAGCTATCTGCCCATTGCCGTGCAGGATGCAGGCATCGCGGCGCAGCCGCACGGGCGAATCGCTGCCTTCAAACCGCACCCAGGTGCCAAAGCTGCTCATGTCGGTGAGCACAAAACCGCTGTTGCGCCAGTCGATGCGTGCATGCAGGCGCGACACCCGGGGATCATTGATGCACAGCTGCGCATGGTTGGCGCGCCCCACATGCACGGGGGCGTCCGACGAGGTGAACGACATGTTCACCCCATGCCACGAAAACTGGATTTCCCCCAGGATCGGGTCCACCGGGGCAAAACTGCTGGCCAGCGCCGCCTGCATGGTGAGGGAGTCGGGTTCTTCGTTCTCGCGCCACTCCACCTGGTAGAGCATGAGGAGTTCGGCCTTGCCCCGGATCTCCATGTGGCCGAGCTTGCGGTACCAGGCATCGGGCGCCGAGCCAGCGAGCAGCACGGTGGTCTCGGTGGCCCAGATTTCGGCGGGCCCGGCCCGCTCGCACAGGCGGGAGGCCACGTTGACCGCGTCGCCATAACAATCGCCATCCACATCCACCACCTCGCCACTGGCCACGCCCACGCGGATGTCCATGCGCAGCGGCTGCGGCCAGCGGCCCAGCCGCTCCTGGTGCTGGCGCAGCATGGTGGTGGTGGCCGAAACGGCCCCGGCCGCGTCGCCAAACACGCACAACACGCCGTCGCCCAGCTTCTTGACCACCCGCCCCCCGTGGGTTTCGATGGTGTCAGCAATCCACTGGGTGACCTGCGTCACGGCTTCCGTGGCACGCTCGTTGCCCAGCGTTTCGTACAACGAGGTACTGCCCGAAATGTCCGCGAAGACCACCGTTGACAGCACGCTCATGAACGATGGCCTATTAGTAACATCATGTGAATCAGTTTAGTGCAAGCTCAACGAAGACGCACCCACCCAAGCGTCAACAATCCTGAGCCGGGTGTGGCGCCTCCACCAGCGCGCTCCAGGCCACCCACCTCCGGGCACCTGGCCAGGGGCAAAAGGGAACGCATGCACCTTCAAGCCCCATCCACACACTACTTAGTACATGGCATGCCCAAGCGGTGTCAGGGCATTGCAAGCAACTGCGCGAAATACGTAAAAGTTCGCAACAAACGGGGCTGGCGTGTTGTCTTTATACAAAAACAGGAGCACCACCCTTGCGTCAATCCTCGCTCCCGCTTAATTTGACCGACCCTGTTACAAAAAACGTTGTGCGCCCTGCCCATGCGCTGGAACAAACCCAATCTCCGCAACAACCTGCACGACCTGCTCGGCCGTGACAAGCCGTCTTCGACGGCCTGGGTGCGCGACCAGGGGCTGGAGGAAGTGCGCCAGGCGATGCTGCAAGGCCTGATGGGCGTATCGGGCTGCGAAGTGGCGCGCATGAACATGCGGCTGCGGTATGCGGGCGACATCGAAGCGCTGTGGTATCTGCGCATCGATCTGTTTGACACCCTGGTGCCCTTGCGGGGCGAGGCCGTCGCCCAGAAGGTGCTGGACCACGTCACCCCCTTGTTCCAGGGTCAATTGCCGCTGTCCCTGCGCACCCCCCAGGCACCACAGGAACCCCGGTTCCGGAATTTCTAAGCCAGCCTAGCGGCCCCTTGGGCCACACTCTCCGGCCCGGTCCACTTGCCTCAGTGGCCTCAGTGCTGGTGCCCCCAGTAGATCAGCGCATCACGCGCCTCCACCGACAGCGACACCGTCGCCCCCACCGGCAGCAGCACCTTGGTCTCGACATGCCCGAACGGCAGGTTTGTGAGCACCGGCGCCTTGATCTGGCTGCGCAGCCAGTCCACCACCGACTGCAGCTTGTAGCCCTTGTCGTGCGGCGCCAGCTTGAAGTTGGTGAACTGCCCCAGCACCACGGCCTTTTGCTGGGCGAGCACACCAGCGTGCAGCAACTGGGTGAGCATGCGCTCGATGCGGTAGGGGTGCTCGTGCACGTCCTCGATGAACAGCACCCCGCCCTTGATCTGTGGCAGATACGGCGTGCCCACCAGCGCAGCCAGCACCGACAGGTTGCCGCCCCACAGCGTGCCGCTTTTCACATACACGTTGGGCACGACGGGCTTGCCCGTGGTGGCGTTGGGCTTCTCGTTGTGCATGCGCCAGCCCGTGCCTTCACCATGGCCGGTGAGCAGGTCGTCAAAGCAGGCTTCCATGATGTCGTCGGGCTCGCCCGCCACGCCAAAATCCGCCCCCAGCGAGGGGCCAGCCCAGGTGGTGGCGCCGGTCTTGGCCAGCACTGCAAGCTGGAAGGAGGTGAAGTCGCTCACCCCCACAAAGTGCATGCCCTTGTCGATGGCCTTGGCTACGGCCTTGTAGCGGATGCCCGGCAGGATGCGTGTGAGGCCATAGCCACCGCGCGAGATCAGCGCCACGTCGGCCCCGCTGGCGGCAGCGCGGTGGATGGCGGCCAGCCGCGTCTCGTCGTCGCCTGCAAAGCGGGTGTGGGTGGCCAGCGCATCGGCGTCCACCTCGACCTCGTGGCCCAGGGCCTTGAGCCGCGCAATGCCGCGCTTGAAGGCCGCCTTGTCGCGCACGGCGCTGGAGGGCGAATAGACGTAGATGTGCTTGGGACCGTGGTCGTGGTCGCACAGGGAATGGTCGTGATCGTGGTCGTGCAAAGCGCTCAGACCCGCCGAGGGCCTGCTCCGTCAAAAAGAGAGGTCTGGCGCTGTGTCAGCCGTTAGAGCTGCCAGCGCCAGGAAACGAGAAGTATTCCACAGCCCGTGCGGCGATCACCTCGCCATGCTCCTGCACAAAGTGGCCCGCATCCGGCAGCACCACGGGCTCGGAGCAGCCGTGGATGGTTTGCTGCAGCGCGCGCATGGTAGGCAGGCCCAGCACCGGGTCTTGCGCGCCCACCACCATCAGGGTCTGGCCCTGCCACTGGCGCTGCCAGAAATCGCGGGCCGCGCGCGACAAGGCCGCGCCCGGGTCTTCGGTGGCGGCGGGCACGCGTTCGGGGAACGCGCGCAGCGCGGCACGGTAGCCTTTATCAGGGAACGGCGCATCGTAGGCTGCGCATTCGGTCGGGCTCAGGTGTGGGTTGCCACGCGCCAGCAGGCGCCCTACCCCATACAGCGGCTTGTCGCGGCACATCGCACGCCAGTCCACAAAACCCTTTGGCAGTGGCGCGTCGCCCGTGGCCAGCAAGGTGTTCATCACCAGCACACCGTTGAACCGCTCGGGCATCGCCATGGGCAGCGTCAAGCCCAGAATGCCGCCCCAATCCTGCACCACCAGCACCACGTCGCGCAAATCGAGCCTTTCAATCAGCTCCAGCAGCACCTGACGGTGCCATTCGAACTGGTGGGCGCCCTCCTTCTTGGGCTTGTCGCTTTTGCCAAAGCCGATCAGGTCGGGCGCCACCACGCGGTCGCCTGCGGCCAGAAAGGCGGGCAGCATGCGGCGGTACAGGTAGCTCCAGGCCGGGTTGCCGTGCAGGCACAGCCAGGTGCGGGGCGCCATCGCCGGGTCTGGCGGGCCTTCGTCCAGATAGTGCAAACGCAGGCCCGCCAGGCTGGGCAGGTCGCTGATGTACTTCGGCGCCCACGGGTAACCGGGCAAATCGGCAAACGCGGCATCGGGCGTGCGCAGTGCATCGTCGCGCAGCGGGTGGCGGGCCAGCGCTTCCGCGCGCTGCTGGCGGCGGCGCTCTGCAAAAAAGCCGCTCAGCAGGCTGCCACATTCGTCGGCCAGCACGCTGCCCAGTACCTCGGTCTGGTGGTTGATCTCGGCGTGAGCGAACAGGTTGAGCACTGAGCCAGCGGCGCCCGTCTTGGGTTCCTCCGCGCCATAGACCACGCGGGCCAGGCGCGCATGCAGCATGGCGCCACTGCACATGGCGCAGGGCTCCAGCGTCACATACAGGCTGCAGCCGTCGAGCCGGTAGTTGCCCAGCTGCTGGGCTGCGGCGCGCAACGCCACGATCTCGGCGTGGGCCGTGGGGTCGTGGGCCTGCACCGGGGCATTGCGGCCCGTGGCAATCACCTTGCCGTCCTTCACCACGATGGCGCCCACGGGCACCTCGCCCGCCTGCGCGGCCACCTGCGCCTCGGCCAGGGCCAGGCGCATCCAGTGGGTGTCGTCGGGGTTTTTGCCCATCATTTCAATATTAATAGCAATAAAATGAATACAGCCGCGCGGAAGCGGCCATTTTTATTCATTATTTGGCGGCATCCTCGGGCATGGGGCGCGCCTGCTGCATCAGGCCTTCCATTTGCTGCTTGACCTGTTGCTGCACCTGCTGGCTTTGCTCGCGCACGGTGGCCGGGGGTGCCGATGCGGGTGCGGCTCCCGGGGCCGTCTGCAGCGCGGGCACCGGGGCGCGCGTGGCCGACAACTGCTTTTTGGCCAGCAGGCCCACGATGGCCAGCACCACAACCAGCCCCACCAATCCAAACACTGCACGCATAAGACCGCTCCTTGCCGGGCACCAGCCGCCCGTTGGCTCAGCGACCGACTGTAAATGCAAACCCCGCACGCAAAAACGGCCGCTCGCGGCGGCCGTTGAAGGTGTCGCTAACGCAGCGGGCCTCAGTTCAGCGCCACGCGGCTGCCGTCCTTGAAGGTATAGAGCGTCACGGCGGGCGTCGTCAGTTCGCCCTTGGCGGTGAAGGCGATGTTGGCCGTCACGCCCTTGTACTCGGTCTTGGCCAGGAAGGGAGTGAACACCTTGGGGTCCACCGAGTTGGCGCGCTTCATCGCATCGGCCAACACCATGGCGGCGTCATAGGCGTAGGGGCTGTAGATCTGGAACTGGCCCGGGAACTTGGCGTCGTAGCGCTTCTTCCAGTCGGCGCCGCCCTGCATCTTGTCCACCGACGCGCCGCCCGTGGCACAGGTCACGTTCTTCAGCGCGGGGGTCTTGCCCGACAGCTCGGGCAGCTTCTCGGTGCACAGCGCGTCGCCGCCAAAGAACTTCACGTTGCCCAGGCCCAGCTGCTCCATCTGGCGCAGCATGGGGCCGGCCTGCGCGTCCAGGCCGCCGTAGAAGATCGCGTCGGGCTTCTTGTTCTTGATGCCGGTGAGGATGGCCATGAAGTCGGTGGCCTTGTCGTTGGTGAACTCCTCCGCCACCACCTTCAGGCCCTTTTGTTGGGCCGTGGCCTTGAACACCGAGGCCACACCCTGGCCGTAGGCCGTGCGGTCGTCGATGATCGCTACGTTCTTGAGCTTGAGGTGGTCGGCACCAAACAGCGCCAGCGCTGCACCCAGCGCGTTGTCGTTGGCGATCAGGCGGAAGGTGGTCTTGTGGCCGGGCTTGGTCAGGTCGGGGTTGGAGGCCGAGGCCGTGATGTGCGGCAGATCGCACTTGGCATAGATCGCCGATGCAGGGATGGACGTGCCCGACTGCAGGTGCCCCACCACGCCCGCCACCTTCTGGTCGCACAGCTTTTGCGCCACGGCGGTGGCCTGGCGTGGGTCGCCTGCGTCGTCTTCGGCCGCAATTTCAAACTTGATCTTCTTGCCGCCGATGAGGAGGTTCTGGGCGTTCAGGTCGTCAATGGCCAGGCGCACGCCGTTTTCAGTGTCCTTGCCGATATGGGCAATGCCGCCGGACACGGGGCCCGCGTGGGCGATCTTGACGGTTTGCACATCTTGCGCAGAAGCCACGCTGGCGGCCAGCGCAACGGCGGTCAGGGCAGAAATGCGGAACAGGGGCGAGGAAGCAAAAGCGGGACGAAGCACGGTACGGAGTCTCCAAAATCAGTCTATGCAGGCATGTTGTGCACCGATCTTGTACACAACAAGCCCTGCATCCTAGCCATGCCAGCGGCCAATTGCTGTACTTGCTATGCAAACTTAGCAATTTGCTCTGGCATTAACCACGCTAATGGGCAGTCCTCCCGCAGGCATTTCGCGACGTGGCTGGGATAATCACGCCCCATGTCTCTCCTGCCCCACCAGCTCGAACTGCTCTCCCCCGCGCGCGATGCCGACATTGGCATCGAAGCCATCAACCACGGCGCCGATGCCGTCTACATCGGCGGCCCCGCCTTTGGCGCGCGGGCCAGCGCGGGCAATGACATCCGGGACATCGAGCGCCTGGTGAAGCATGCGCACCGGTTCAACAGCCGCATCTTCATCACACTCAACACCATCCTGCGCGACGATGAACTGGAGGCCGCGCGCCAGATGGCCTGGCAGGTGTACGAGGCGGGCGCTGACGCGCTCATCATCCAGGACATGGGCCTGCTCGAAATCGACCTGCCCCCCATCCAACTGCATGCCAGCACCCAGACCGACATCCGCACACCCGAGAAGGCGCGTTTTCTGCAGGACGTCGGCCTCTCGCAAATCGTGCTGGCACGCGAGCTGACGGTGCAGCAGATCGCGGCCGTGCACAAGGCGCTGGGCCCGGTGGATGCGCCGGGCCGCGCCAACATCGAGTTCTTCATCCACGGTGCGCTGTGCGTGGCCTACAGCGGCCAGTGCAACATCAGCCATGCACAGACCGGCCGCAGCGCCAACCGCGGCGACTGCAGCCAGGCCTGCCGCCTGCCCTACCAAGTGACAGATGCGCAGGGCCGCTTCATTGCGCATGACAAGCATGTGCTCAGCATGAAGGACAACAACCAGAGCGACAACCTGCGCGCCCTCATCGACGCCGGAGTGCGCAGCTTCAAGATCGAGGGGCGCTACAAGGACATGGGCTACGTGAAGAACATCACCGCCCACTACCGCACCTTGCTCGACGAGATCATCGAAGAGCGCGAGGCCCAGGGCCGGCCGCTCTCCCGCTCATCCAGCGGGCGCACCACCTTCACCTTCACGCCCGACCCGCTGCAGAACTTCAACCGCGAGTTCACCGACTACTTCGTGACCGGCCGCAAGGAAGACATCGGCGCCTTCGACAGCCCCAAGAACCCGGGCCAGGCCATTGGCTGGGTGACCAAGGTGGGGCCCGACTTTGTGGAGCTGGAAGTGAGCGACCCCGCCACCGTGCTCCACAACGGCGACGGCCTGTGCTACTACGACCTGCACAAGGAGCTGGTGGGCATGGCCATCAACGTGGCCGAGCCCGTGTCGGCACGCAGCGTGGGCCAGTGGCGCGTGTATCCGAAAGACCCGATGGAAGGCTTCAAGGATCTGCGCAAGGGCACCGAGATCAACCGCAACCGCGACATGGACTGGGTGCGCACGCTGGAGAAAAAGTCCAGCGACCGCCGCATCGGCCTGTGGGCGCACCTGAGCGAGACACCTTCCGGCTTCAGCCTGATGCTGACCGACGAAGACGGCAACGTGGGCTGTGCCGAAGTGCAGCAGCCGCACCAACCCGCCACCGACGCAGCCAAGGCCGAAGCCAGCCTGCGCGAGCAACTGGGCCGTTTTGGCGCCACCGTTTTTGCGGTGCACGACATTGCGCTGCAGCTTTCGCAGCCGTGGTTTGTGCCCGCCTCGGTGCTCAACACGCTGCGCCGCGATGCGCTTGCCGACCTGGAAGCCAGCCGCGCCCACAACTTCACGCGCCTGCAGCGCGCCACGCCGGTGGAGCCCCCCGCGCCCTACCCTGAGGACACGCTCTCGTTCCTCGGCAATGTGTTCAACCACAAGGCGCACGACTTCTACGTACGCCACGGTGTGAAGGTGATCGACGCGGCCTACGAGGCGCATGAAGAGGAAGGCGAAGTCAGCCTCATGATTACCAAGCACTGCGTGCGCTTCTCCATGAGCCTGTGCCCCAAGCAGGCCAAGGGCGTGACGGGCGTCCAGGGCACCATCAAGGCAGAACCCTTGATGCTGATCAATGGAAAGGAAAAGCTGACCTTGCGCTTTGACTGCAAGCCCTGTGAAATGCACGTGGTGGGCAAGATCAAGCGCCAGGTACTGAACCAGGTGCCGGAAGTCCCGCTCCAGTTCTACAAAGCCCGGCCGCAGAACGCGCATTGATCCCCCGGCATGCGGCCTCTGTCCAGATTGCCGCATGCCCCCTACCCAAGCCCCCCACCTGCATCCCGCCGAGGCTGTGGCCCAGGCCCATGGCGTCAACCCGGACGCAGGACTGCATGCTGACGAGGCCCGGCGCCGCAGTGCCACCCATGGCGCCAACGAACTGGCCGCATCGCAAGACCGCCCCTGGTGGCGCCTGCTGGCCGACCAGTTCAAGGACTTCATGGTGCTGGTGCTGCTGGGCGCGGCCGTCATCTCGGGGCTGGTGGGTGAGGTCACCGACACGCTGGTGATCCTCGTCATTGTGGTGCTCAATGCTGTCATCGGCTTTGTGCAGGCATGGCGCGCCGACCAGGCCATGGCTGCACTGCGGCAACTGGCGGCTGCGCACGCCACCGTGCTGCGCAGCGGTGCGGTGCAGGTGGTGCCTGCCACCGTGCTCGTGCCCGGCGACATCGTGCTGCTGGAGGCAGGCAACCAGATCCCCGCCGACCTGCGGCTCATCGAGATTGCGCAGCTGCAGGTGGATGAATCGGCCCTCACGGGCGAATCCGTCACCGTGGCCAAGCAGACCGAGGCCCTGGCGGCCGAAGATGTGGGCGCACTGGGCGACCGCACCAACATGGCCTTCAAAGGCACCACCGCCACGCATGGCCGGGCGCGCGGGCTGGTGGTGGCCACTGGCATGCACACCGAGCTGGGCAAGGTGGCTACGCTGCTCGACGCGGGCGACCGCAGCACGCCGCTGCAACTGCGCCTGGCGGCGTTTGGCAAGCGCCTGGCGATTGCGGTTCTGGGCATCTGCGCGGTGATCTTTGTGGTGGGCGTGCTGCGCGGCGAGGCGCCATTGCTGATGGCCCTCACGGCCATCAGCCTGGCGGTGGCCGCCATCCCCGAGGCGCTGCCCGCCGTGGTGACCGTGCTGCTGGCCCTGGGCGCACGCCGCATGGTGGCCGTGCATGCGCTGGTGCGGCGCCTGCCATCGGTGGAGACGCTGGGCTCGGTCACCACCATCTGCTCCGACAAGACGGGCACCCTGACCCAAAACCGCATGCATGCCGAGCTGCTGCTGGCCCAGGGCATGCGCTGGGTGCCCGGCGACCCCCTGCCCGGCCCGGCCCATGCCGAAGCCCTGCGCGCCGCCGCGCTGTGCAACGACGCCACGCGGCAGGCGCAAGGCGACGGCGACGCCCCAGGCACGCAGTGGCTGGGCGACCCCACCGAAACTGCGCTGGTGCTGGCCGCCCACGCGGGCGGGCTGGACAAGGCCCAGCTCGACACTGCCAGCCCCCGCGTGCAGGAGCAGCCCTTTGACTCCGACCGCAAGCGCATGACCACCTTCCACCGCGATGCGCACGGGTTTGTGGCCTACACCAAGGGCGCGCCGGAATCGCTCTTGCCCCGCTGCACCGCCCACTGGACACCCGACGGCGCTGCCGCACTCGACACCGCCAAGGTCCTCGCCACTGCCCAACAACTCGCCGCCCAGGGCCTGCGGGTGCTCGCCCTCGCCCGCCGCAGCCACGCCCGCCTGCCGGACACCAACGACATCGACGCGGTAGAAAACCAGCTGGAGCTGCTGGGCCTGATCGCCCTCATCGACCCGCCCCGCCCCGAGGCCCAGGCCGCAGTGCGCGACTGCATCAGCGCGGGTATCACGCCGGTGATGATCACGGGCGACCACCCCGCCACCGCGCGCGCCATTGCGCACCGCCTGGGTATCGTGCGCAGTCCCGATGCCCCGGTGCTCACCGGCGCCGACCTGGCCACGCTGGACGACGCCGCGCTGCAGGCGAAGGTGGAGCAGGTGCAGGTCTACGCCCGCGTGGACCCGGCGCAGAAGATCCGCATCGTCGAGGCGTTGCAGGCCCGGGGCCACTTTGTGGCGATGACGGGCGACGGTGTGAACGACGCTCCGGCGCTCAAACGCGCCGACATCGGCGTGGCCATGGGCCAGGGCGGTACCGACGTGGCGCGCGAAGCATCGAGCCTGGTGCTGCTGGACGACAACTTCGCCACCATCGTCGCGGCGGTGCGCGAAGGCCGCCGCATCTACGACAACATCCGCAAGTTTGTGCGCTACGCGATGACGGGCAACTCGGGCGAGATCTGGACCATCTTCCTCGCACCGCTGCTCCTGCTGCCTATTCCGCTGCTGCCCATCCACATCCTGTGGGTCAACCTCGTCACCGACGGGCTTCCGGGTCTGGCGCTGGCGGCCGAGCCGGCCGAGCGCGGCATCATGCAGCGCCCGCCCCGCGCGCCGCGCGAGAGCCTGTTTGCCCACGGCATGTGGCAGCACATCCTGGGCGTGGGCCTACTGATTGGCGGCCTGTGCCTGGCGGTGCAGGCCTGGGCGCTGCACACCGGGCACGCGCACTGGCAGACGATGGTGTTCACCGTGCTCACGCTGGCGCAGATGGCGCATGTGATCGCCATCCGCTCCGAATCCGAGCCCATCTGGCGCCTGGGGCTGTTGAGCAACCGCCCGCTGCTGGGCGCGGTACTTCTCACGTTTGCGCTGCAGATGGCGACCATCTATGTGCCCTGGCTCAACCCCATCTTCCGCACCGAGCCGCTGAGCCTGGGCGAGCTGGCGCTGTGCATTGGCGCCGCGCTGGTGGTGCTGGTGGTGGTGGAAATAGAGAAGGCCTGGCGGCGCAGCCAGCAACAGCGGCGCACTGCACCAGAGCCCAGCGACAGCGCACTGGATGAGCCCGCAGCGTGAACAGGCACAGGGCCCCTGGACGCACAAGAACCTCATAAGCACATAGCCAACGATTCGATGACGCCAGGGGCCTGCGGTGCCAGAATCGCCCGCGCCTTCGGCACATCGAGCAACGCCCGCCATGGGTGGAACGCGGTTGCTCCACTCCCTTCCCTTCAACGAAAGAGACAGCCTTCATGAAAATCGAGACCCTGGCCGTACACGCAGGCTACAGCCCCGACCCCACCACCAAGGCCGTGGCCGTGCCCATCTACCAGACGGTGGCGTATGCGTTTGACAGCGCCCAGCATGGCGCAGACCTGTTCGACCTGAAGGTGCCGGGCAACATCTACACCCGCATCATGAACCCCACGACCGACGTGCTCGAAAAGCGCGTTGCGGCGCTCGAAGGCGGCATCGCCGCGCTCGCCGTGGCCTCGGGCATGGCCGCCATCACCTACGCCATCCAGACCATTACCGAGGCGGGCGACAACATCGTGTCGGCCAGCACGCTGTATGGCGGCACCTACAACCTGTTTGCCCACACGCTGCCCCAGCAAGGCATCACCACGCGCTTTGCCGACCCGCGCGACCCGGCCAGCTTTGCGCAGCACATCGACGCACGCACCAAGGCGATCTTCATCGAGTCCATCGGCAACCCGCTGGGCAACGTGACCGACATCGCTGCCATCGCCAAGGTGGCGCATGACCACGGCGTGCCGCTGATCGTGGACAACACCGTGCCCAGCCCCTACCTGCTGCGCCCCATCGAGCACGGTGCGGACATCGTGGTGCACTCGCTCACCAAGTACCTGGGCGGCCACGGCAACAGCGTGGGCGGCGCGATTGTGGACAGCGGCAAGTTCCCGTGGGCGCAGCACAAGGCGCGCTTCCCGCGCCTGAACGAGCCCGATGTGAGCTACCACGGTGTGGTGTACACCGAAGCCCTGGGCCCCGCCGCCTTCATTGGCCGTGCGCGCGTGGTGCCGCTGCGCAACACGGGCGCGGCGCTGTCGCCGCAAAGCGCGTTCCTGATCCTGCAAGGCATCGAGACCCTGGCCCTGCGCATGGACCGCATCTGCGACAACACGCTGGCGCTGGCCCAGTACCTGCAAAGCCACCCCAAGGTGGAATGGGTGCGCTACGCGGGCCTACCCGACCACCCGGACCACGCCATCGTGCAACGCCAGCTGGGCGGCCGCGCCTCGGGCATCCTGAGCTTTGGGCTCAAGAGCACCGACGCCGACCCGCGTGCGGCCGGGGCGCGCTTCCTCGACGCTCTGCAGCTCTTCACGCGCCTGGTCAATATCGGCGATGCCAAGTCGTTGGCCACGCACCCGGCATCCACCACCCACCGCCAGCTCAACCCCGAAGAGCTGGCCAAGGCGGGCGTGAGCGAGAACATGGTGCGCCTGTCGGTAGGCATTGAGCACATCGACGACCTGCGGGCCGACCTGGTGCAGGCTCTCGACGCCGTCTGAGCCTTCGGCAACAGCCAGCGCAGGTTGCGGGATACTGGAGGGCCTGCCCCGCAGATCGCGGGGTGCCCTGATTCAAGATCGCCATGTCCCGCCTATCCTCTCTTGCTCCGGTCACGCTCGGCCTGCTGATTCTGGTCGGCTGCAGCTCCACACCATCCATCCCGCCGCGCGGAGCGGATGTGACCGATTCCCACGTCGCCAGTTTTCGCCAGAAGGAGGACGAGCAACTGCTGCAAAAGCAGGTGTCGCCTCCGCTGGATGCGCCTTTGTCGCTGCTGGAGGCACCGCTGCCGCGCTACCCGTCCTTCCTGCTGAATGACACCTCATCCAAAGCACGCGGCGATGTGACGGTGTCGTTCGAGATCATGCCCAGCGGGCTGGTCGGCACCGTTCGTGTGCTGTCTGGCACAGGGGATGATGCCTTGCACAAGCCGGCGATCGATGCCGTGCGCCGCTGGAAATTTGCGCCGCTGCTACGCAACGGGGAACCCGCCCGCCTGGTCCTGCAGCACACCTTCCGCATGGAACCTGAGCGCGTCAGATAGCGCGGTGACGCCACTCATGCGTCACGCGCCAGCCGCAGCCCGCTGTATTGCCAGCGTGCAGTGGCAGGAAAGAAATTGCGGTAGGTGCTGCGCGCGTGCCCCGGCGGCGTAGCGCACGAACTGCCGCGCAGCACGTACTGGTTGACCATGAACTTGCCGTTGTATTCGCCCACCGCGCCTTCGGCAGGGTGAAAGCCGGGATAGGCGGCGTAGCTCGACTGGGTCCACTGCCAGGCGGTGCCAAACAGCTGCTCCAGTCCAGGGCTGCCGGTTGGGGCGGGCTGCGCGGCGTGTTCCCATTCGGCCTCAGTGGGCAGGCGCGCGCCTGCCCAGCGGGCATAGGCGTCGGCTTCGTAATACGAGAGATGCAACACCGGCAGCGCCGCCTGCAAAGGCTGCAGCCCCGCCAGCGTGAACACCTGCCAGGGGCCGTCGCCAACCGGGCGGTGCCAGTACAGCGGGTGCTCCAGCCCCTGGGCCACACGCCAGTCCCAGCCTTCGGCCAGCCAGTGGGCGGGTTGCTGGTAACCCCCGGCCTGCACAAACGCCAGCCACTCGCCGCAGGTCACCAGCCGCGAGGCCAGCGCATACGGCGCCAGGTAGCAGTGGTGGCGCGGGCTTTCATTGTCGAAGGCGAAACCGGTGCCGCCGTGGCCGATGTCCACCAGCCCTCCTTCCAGACGCACCCAGCCCGGGGGCGCAGTGGCGGGGGTGATGGCGGGATCGCCCACCGGGGTGGTGGCATCGCCATAGGCCGGAAAGATGGGGTTGCACGACAGCAGGTGCTTGATGTCGGTGAGCAGCAGCTCCTGGTGCTGCTGCTCATGCTGCAAGCCCAGCTCAACCAGTGCGCGCAACGCATCGCTCTGCAGCACGGCGGGCATAAGCCGCGCGATGCGCTGGTCCACATCGGCGCGGTAGGCCAGCACCTCGGCCAGCCGCGGCCGCGTGAGCAAACCCCGCTGCGGGCGCGGGTGCCTGGCGCCCACGCCGTTGTAGTAGGAGTTGAACAGCACGCGGAACGCCGGGTTGAACGGCGCAAACATCGGCTCGTGCGGTTCCAGCACAAAGGTCTCGAAGAACCAGGTGGTGTGCGCCAGGTGCCACTTGGCGGGGCTGGCGTCGGGCATGGACTGTGCGCCGCAATCCTCGGCCGACAGGGGGGCAACCAGGGCCTCTGTGTGGTTGCGCACAGCGGTGTAGCGGTGCAGCAGCCTGGTGAGTGGAGAACCAAAATCCATGTTGGTCATACCAGAAACCTTCAGGGCCTGGCGTGCACCACGGCAAACCAGCCCCGGTCGTCGGTCCAGGCCTGGGCCTGCGAAAACCCGGCGCGCTCCAGCATGTCGGTGAACACGCGCAGGGGGTACTTGTAGCTGTTCTCGGTGTGGATGCGCTCGCCCTGCTCAAACCGGCGGCCGCCGCCGGGCCATTGCACATCGAAGTCCGCCATGGCCTCCAGGTGCATTTCGATGCGGGACGCACCCTGGTTGAAAAATGCGCGGTGCTGCCACTGCTCCACGTCGAAGTTGCTGCCGATGAGCCGGTTCACATGCCGCAGCACGTTGCGGTTGAAGGCGGCCGTCACACCCGCCGCATCGTCGTACGCGGCTTCGAGCACGTCCACGTCCTTGGGCAGGTCGATGCCAATCAACAAGCCGCCGTCGTCGTCGATCAGCTCGCGCATGTGGGCCAGCAGGTCGAGCGCGTGGGGCGGGTCGAAGTTGCCGATGGACGAACCGGGGTAGAACACCAGCCTACCAGTGCGCGGGATGTCGTCGGGCAGGGCCACGCCCTGCGTCATGTCGCCGCCCACGGCCCGTGCATCGAGGCCCGGGAAGTCGTCACGCAGGTCCTGCACCGCCGCCTGCAAAAAGTCGGCCGAAATGTCCACCCCCACAAAGCATGCGGGCTGCACCAGCCGGCACAGGGTGCGGGCCTTCTGGCAGTTGCCCGCACCCAGCTCGACCAGCGTGCGCCCCACCCCCACGGCGCGGGCAATGTCGGCCGCATGCTGCTGCATGAGCGCGGTTTCGGTACGTGTGGGGTAGTACTCGGGCAGGCGGGTGATTTCTTCAAACAGGCGGGAGCCGTGCTGGTCGTAGAAATACTTGGGCGAAATGCTCGCGGGCCGCTGGCTCAGGCCGCGCGTGATGTCGTCGGTGGGGCTGGGCAAATGCATGGGTTGTGTCGAGGCGTCTCACGCGGCGCACATGCGCCGCTGGTTCATCCAACAGAACGGCCCCGAGGCCCTGGGGGCTCCCGCAGACCATCCCGCACCCAGGCGGGGGTGCCAAACAATCACCCCACCGCCAGCAGGCCATTGTGCGCCGCCTGGATGACATTGTGTACACGCCATTTCTGCCGCAGCCCGCGCCTGGCACGGTGCTCCATTGCCATTTTTGTGGGCACTTTCGCCCGGGGCCCCGCTCCAACGCCGCTGTGCCCACCTTTTTTTGCAGGAGTGCCCCATGCCCACCCGCACCGGTCCAACGCCATCCAGCCCCCGCCCTTGCCCCTCACCGGGCATCGACACGCGCCCCTCACCGGACTCGGGGCCCACGCGGCGGCGCCTGCTGCGGCAAGGGCTCTGGGGCAGCGCCCTGGTAGTGGCCCCGGCCCTGGTGCCCGCCGCCTTGGCGCAAGGGGCCTTGGCCCCCACGCCGCGCCAGACCGAGGGGCCGTACTACCCGGTCCGGTTCCCATCGGACAGCGATGGCGACCTGCTGCGCAACGGCCTGATGCGCTATGTGGATGGTCAACCCGTGTGGGTGGAAGGCCGGGTCACCGACACGCAGGGCGTGCCCCTGGCGGGTGGCACGGTCGAGATCTGGCAATGCGATGCAGACGGCCACTACCACCACCCTGGCGATGGTGACAAGGCCGCCCCGGCCTTCCAGGGCTTTGGCCGCGTGGTGCTGGGCCGCGACGGGCGCTACCGCTTCCGCACCATCCGGCCCGCGCCCTACACGGGGCGCACGCCCCACATCCACTTCAAGGTGCGCCTTCCCGATCGCGAGCTGCTGACCACGCAGATGTATGTGGCGGGCGACCCAGGCAACGCGAGCGACTTCCTCTGGCGCCGCCTGAGCGCGGCGGAGCGTGCGGCCCTCACAGTGCCGTTTTCGCCGTCGGCCGATGGCATGCGGGCCGAGTTTGCACTGGTGGTGCAGGCCTGAATGGCCGCCACCCACCACAATCCACTACCCCATCTGCCCAGCCCACCTTCTCCACCGCAGGGATTCCGTCACCCAACTCGTTCTGGGCTCCGCCGTCAGCATCGCCACCCTGGGCCGCCGCACCGCCGTGTGGAAGGCCGCGCTCTGGGGCGGCATTGCTGGCACGCTGCCCGACCTGGACGCCCTCATCGACCATGGCGACGCCATTCTCAACATGGTGCTGCACCGTGCAGAAAGCCATGCCCTGCTCTACCTCACCCTGCTGTCGGCGCCGCTGGCCTGGCTGGTGTCGCTCCTGCACCGGGAGCCTGATCTGTTTACCCGCTGGTGGCTGGCGTTGTGGCTGGCGCTGGTCACCCACCCCTTGCTCGACTGGATGACGGTGTACGGCACACAGCTGCTGCTGCCCTTGACCAACACGCCGTATGCCGTGGGCAGCGTGTTCATCATCGACCCGCTCTACACCCTGCCTCTGTTGCTGGGCGTGCTGCTGGCGCTGCTGCTGCGCCACGGGCGCGGCATTGCCTGGGCGCGCGCCGGGCTGGTGCTGAGCACGGCCTACCTGGGCTGGAGCGTGGCCGCGCAGCAGATGGCCACGCAGCGGTTTCTGGCACACGCCCCGGTGCCGCAACTGGCGCCCGGCAATTTGCTCGTTACGCCCGCGCCCTTCAACACCCTGCTGTGGCGCGCCGTGGCCGTGACGCCCACGCACTACTACGAGGGCTACTACGGGCTGCTGGACGGCGACCGCCCTGTGCGCTGGACCGCCCACGAACGGGGCGCAGACCTGTATGCGCGCTACCAGGGCAACGCCCTGGTGGACCGTATTACACGGTTCAGCCACGGCTTCTTCAAGATGAGCGAGGCCGGGGGGGAGGTCTTCATCACCGACCTGCGCATGGGCAACGAGCCCACCTACACCTTTCACTTCAACCTGGGCAGCCCAGCAGAGATGGCTGGGGGCCAGCGCCCGACCACCCAGCAGTGGCAGCGGCCCGACCTGGCCACCGCCCTGCCCTGGCTGTGGGCGCGCATGTGGGGGGCGGATGTGGCGCTGGCACCACCACAGGCCGTGCGCGGGCAGCCATCGGGGAGCAGGCCATGAAGCGCAGGTGTACTGCCCAAAATTGCGGCATCTGTGCCTTGTGAAGGGGCTGCCTGCGGCCTACGCTGGGTCCATACATCCCGACCACACCATGCCATGCCCTCCATGCCCCGCCACAGCACAAAGAGTCACAGGAACCAATGGCCCGGTAACGCCGACATCCGCATCAGCAACGTGAAACCCGCCACCGGTTGCGGGATGGCGGCATGACACTCGCCACCCTGCTGGTCTTCTCGCTGGTGGCACTGGTGGCCATTGCCACGCCGGGCCCCACGGTGCTGCTGGCGCTGACCAATGGCGCCCGCTACGGCGTACGCCGGGCCCTGCCGGGCATGCTGGGTGCGGTCACGTCCGACTTCGTGCTTGTAGGCGCGGTGGCGTTGGGCCTGGGCGCGCTGCTGGCCGCGTCGGAGTTCTGGTTCTCGGTGGTGAAGTGGCTGGGGGCGGCCTATCTGGCCTGGCTGGCATGGCGGCTGCTGCGCTCGCGCGGGGGCCTGGATGTTGTATCCGCAGGGGGCGAACCGGGCGCTGGAGGGGCGGCAGCCACGCCGCGCAGCATCTTCCTGCGTTCGTTTCTGGTGGCGGTCACCAACCCCAAGGGCTATCTTTTCTGCTCGGCGCTGTTGCCACAGTTCATCAATGCCAATGCACCACAGTGGCCGCAGTACGCAGCCATTGCGGTGGTGTTTGCCAGTCTCGATGGTGCGGTGATGCTGGGCTATGCGCTGGTCGGAGCGCGCGCCATCCGGCTGCTGCACCGCCGTGCCGTGCAGTGGCTGGACCGCTGCTGCGGGGGGGCATTGCTGGCGCTGGCCGCCTCACTGGCGTTGTACCGCCGCAGTGCGGGCTGACCAGCGCCGCCGCAAAGGCGCTTTCCGGGCACAGCCCGCCATCGCCGGGGCGATGGCGGGCGGCACCTCAGAAGCGCCAACCCAGACCCACGCCCACCAGAACAGGGTCTACCTTGAAGGTGCCCAGCTTGGCACCACCCGCAGTCACATCGGTCTTGATGAAGACCTTCTTCACGTCAAAGTTGAGGTAAAGATTCTTGGCCAGCGGGATGTCCACACCCACTTGCAGCGCGGGGCCGAAGCTGTTGCGGTCGATGTCCACACCGGCAGGCAGGTTCACGCTGGAAAAGCGCGTGTAGTTGAGGCCCGCGCCCACATAAGGTTTGAAGCCGGGGGCATCAAAGTGGTACTGCGCCAGCAGTGTCGGTGGCAGGTGCTTGAGCGTGCCGATGGCTGCGCCGCCGGCGCGCAGCGTGTGCTTTTGCGGCACCGTGAGGATCAGCTCCGCAGCAATATTCTTGTTGAAGAAGTACGTGATATCGACTTCAGGAATCGCCTTGTTGTTGACCGTGAGGCCCAGGGGCGTGCTGTCCTTGTTGGCGCTGTCCAGGTGCACCGCACGTGCACGGACCATCCAGGGGCCTTCAGCCTGTTGCGCCAGGGCAGCGCCAGAAGACAGGACACACAGGGCAGCTACAGCCAGCAGGTTCTTTTTCATGGTGATTTCGCATCGGTTGGACGGGGACGACCCCCGTGCATGTATTGAACCGTTGCACCTGCCCACCGGCCTTGCCTTAACTCAAGGCCTTGGTACTAACCCTTGGACCTACATCAAGACATGCCCATTCTTAGAACGTATTTACGATCTTTTCAGGGCCGCGCAAGTACCTTGCCGGGATGGGATGCAAGGCGCGGGGTGCAGTGGATAGCTTGGCTATCCACAAGCGCCGCAACGCTGCAGACCGCCCGGCAAGGCACTTGCCCGAAGGGTTGGGGCGAAATCGGGCGATTGGACGCCTCGACTGCTTGCATGGGCACGAGCCCATGCGGCGCATCCGAAGCATCCACTCATCCCGATTGCGCCCCAACGCGGCCCCGAAAAGATCGTAAACACGTTCTTACGCTGTGGACTTGCCGCGCAGGCGCTGCACCAGCGTGACACCGGCCAGCACCAGGCCCCCGGCCACAATGCCCACCACGGCGTTGAGCAGGTTCTCGGCCACCACCTTCCACACCCCGCCTGCGGGCCACTGGCCTGCTGCGCCGGCTGCGGCCTCGACGGCGTGGTGCAGCGCAGGCACGCCATGCACCAGGATGCCGCCGCCCACCAGGAACATCGCTGCCGTGCCCGCCACGGACAGGCCCTTCATCAGCCAAGGCGCCGCGCGCACAATGCCTGCCCCCAGCGCCCGAGCCGCGCTGCTGGCCTTGTTGCTGAGCCACAGGCCCAGGTCATCGAGCTTGACGATGCCCGCCACCAGGCCATACACGCCGATGGTCATGATGATGGCGATGCCCGACAGCACGGCCACCTGCTGCGCGAAGGGCGCGCTGGCCACCGTGCCCAGGGTGATGGCAATGATTTCGGCCGACAGAATGAAGTCGGTGCGCACGGCGCCTTTGATCTTGTCTTTTTCAAACGCCACCAGGTCCACCGCCGGGTTCGCGTTGGCCTTGGCATGGCTTTCATGTTCGGCTGCGTCTTCATGCTCGGAATGCAGCAGCTTGTGGGCCACCTTCTCAAAGCCCTCGAAACACAGGAAAGCGCCTCCCACCATCAGCAGCGGCGTCACAGCCCAGGGCGCAAACGCACTGATGAGCAGCGCAGCGGGCACCAGGATGACCTTGTTGATCATCGAGCCCTTGGCTACGGCCCAGACCACCGGAATCTCGCGCTCGGCGCGCACGCCGGTCACCTGCTGGGCATTGAGCGCCAGATCGTCCCCCAGCACCCCCGCTGTCTTCTGCGCCGCCACCTTGGTCATCACGGACACATCGTCGGCCATGGCCGCACTCTTCTTGGCCGCCACTTTGGTCATCACGGCCACGTCGTCCAGAATGGTGGCGATATCGTCGAGCAGGGCAAGCAGGCTGCCAGAGGCCATGGGGAGTCCTTGGAATGGATGAAAAGCGCCGACTATAGCAATGACCCGCGTCAATCCTGCTGATATCAACGCCCCATGAAAAACGGGGCCGAAGCCCCGTTCCCAGTCACGCGTGCTGCCCGAACGGCAACCAGGGTCAGCCTACCCACTTGCGCGCGTTGCGCCAGATGCGCATCCAGCCGCTGTACTGGGCCTTGTCCTCGCTGGTCCAGCTCATCTGCACGTTGCGGAACACGCGCTCGGGGTGCGGCATCATGGCCGTGAAGCGGCCATCGGCGGTGGTCACGGCCGTCAGGCCACCCGCGCTGCCGTTGGGGTTGAACGGGTACTGCTCGGTCGCACGGCCGTGGTTGTCCACGTAGCGCATGGCGGCAATGGCCTTGTCGGCGTTGCCCCGGTACTTGAAGTTGGCATAACCCTCGCCATGCGCCACGGCAATCGGCAGGCGGCTGCCCGCCATGCCTTGCAGGAACAGGCTGGGAGATTCGAGCACTTCCACCAGCGACAGGCGGGCCTCGAAGCGCTCGCTCTGGTTGGTGGTGAAGCGTGGCCAGTCTTGTGCGCCGGGGATGATGTCGGCCAGCTCGGCAAACATCTGGCAGCCGTTGCAAACGCCCAGGCCGAACGTGTCGGTGCGACCGAAGAAGCCCTGGAACTGTGCGGCCAACACCGGGTTGAAGGTGATGGACCGCGCCCAGCCAATGCCAGCGCCCAGCGTGTCGCCATAGCTGAAGCCGCCGCAGGCCACCACGCCCTTGAAGTCTTCGAGCTTGACGCGGCCGGTCTGCAGGTCGGTCATGTGCACGTCGTAGGCCTCGAAGCCCGCCTCGGTGAAGGCGTAGGCCATCTCGACGTGCGAGTTCACGCCCTGCTCGCGCAGGATGGCGACCTTGGGCTTGGCGAGGTTCAGGTACGGCGCCGCCACGTTGTCGGCGGCATCGAACGTGAGGTGCACGTGCAGGCCGGGGTCGGTGGGCTCGCCTGCGGCCGCGTGTTCGGCATCTGCGTTGGCGGGGTTGTCGCGCTGCTGGCAGATCTTCCAGCTCACGGCGTCCCACACCTGGTGCAGGTCGGCCAGCGAGGCACTGAACACGGCCTTGGCATCGCGCCAGACCTGGAGTTCGCCCTTGCCTGCGTCGATTTCGGACGACACAGGGCGGGTCTTGCCCACGAAATGGCTGAATTTGGACAGGCCATGCTCGCGCAGCACCTGCATCACGTCGTTGCGCTCTGCCGTGCGCACCTGCAGAAGCACGCCCAGCTCTTCGTTGAACAGGGCCTTGAGCGTGAGTTCTTCCCGGCGGGCGCTGACCTGCTGCGCCCAGTTCTTGGCGTCACCGGTTTCCATGCGGCTGTCGCTGATGCCGTCGCCCTCAGTCACCAGCATGTCCACGTTGAGCGCCACGCCCACATGGCCCGCAAAGGCCATTTCGGCCGCGGCCGCCAGCAGGCCGCCATCGCTGCGGTCGTGGTAGGCCAGGATCTGGCCCTTGGCGCGCAGGGCGTTCACGGCGTTGACGAGGTTGACCAGGTCTTTGGGGTCGTCCACATCAGGCACCACATCGCCGCTTTGCTCCAGTGTCTGGCCCAGGATGCTGCCGCCCATGCGGTTCTGGCCCTTGCCCAGGTCGATCAGCACCAGGGTGGTGTCGGCCTCGGTGGCGTTGAGCTGGGGAGTGAGCGTGCCGCGCACGTCGGACAGCGAGGCGAATGCGCTCACGATCAGGCTGACGGGGGACGTGACCTTCTTCTTGTCCGCGCCTTCGCTCCACTGCGTGCGCATGGACAACGAATCCTTGCCCACGGGGATGGACACGCCCAATGCCGGGCACAGCTCCATGCCCACGGCCTTCACGGTTTCGTACAGTGCGGCGTCTTCGCCGGGCTCGCCACAGGCGGCCATCCAGTTGGCGCTGAGCTTCACACGCGGCAACTCGATGGGCGCGGCCAGCAGGTTGGTGATGGCCTCGGCCACGGCCATGCGGCCCGATGCGGGCGCGTTGATGGCGGCCAGCGGCGTGCGCTCGCCCATGCTCATCGCCTCACCCGCAAAGCCCTTGTAATCGGCCAGCGTCACGGCGCAATCGGCCACAGGCACTTGCCAGGGGCCGACCATCTGGTCGCGGTGGCTCAGGCCGCCCACCGTGCGGTCGCCGATGGTGATCAGGAAGCGCTTGGACGCCACCGTGGGGTGGGCCAGCACGTCGATCACGGCCTTTTGCAGCGGCACGCCGGTCAAGTCCATCGGTGCGAACTGGCGCTCCACGGTCTTCACATCGCGGTGCATCTTGGGCGGCTTACCCAACAGCACGTTCATGGGCATGTCCACGGGCAGCTTCTGGTCGTCAGCCGTGGCAGCGGGGTCGTGCAGCACCAGCTGGCGCTCTTCGGTGGCGGTGCCGATCACGGCAAACGGGCAGCGCTCGCGTTCGCAAAAGGCTTTGAACTGCTCCAGCGACTCGGGCGCAATCGCCAGCACGTAGCGCTCTTGCGACTCGTTGCTCCAGATTTCCTTCGGGCTCATGCCGGACTCTTCGAGCTGCACGGCGCGCAGGTCAAAGCGTGCACCACGGCCTGCGTCGTTGGTCAGCTCCGGGAAGGCGTTGGACAAACCGCCCGCGCCCACGTCGTGGATGGCGAGGATGGGGTTGTTGCTGCCCTGCGCCCAGCAGTGGTTGATGACCTCTTGCGCACGGCGCTCGATCTCGGGGTTGCCCCGCTGCACCGAGTCAAAGTCCAGCTCGGCCGCATTGGTGCCGGTGGCCATGGAGCTGGCGGCGCTGCCACCCATGCCGATGCGCATGCCGGGGCCGCCCAGCTGGATCAGCAGCGAGCCAGCGGGGAATTCAATCTTCTTCGTCAGCTCGGCGTCGATCACGCCCACACCGCCCGCGATCATGATGGGCTTGTGGTAGCCGCGCTGCACGCCGCCTACGTTCTGCTCGTACTCGCGGAAGTAGCCGTTGAGGTTGGGGCGGCCGAATTCGTTGTTGAACGCCGCGCCGCCCAGAGGGCCTTCGACCATGATCTGCAGCGGGCTGGCGATGTGCTCAGGCTTGCCCACGGTGCTGCCCCAGAGCTTAGAGACGGTGAAGCCCGTGAGGCCCGCCTTGGGCTTGGAGCCCCGGCCGGTGGCGCCCTCGTCGCGGATCTCGCCGCCCGCGCCGGTGGAGGCGCCTGGGAAGGGCGAGATGGCCGTGGGGTGGTTATGCGTTTCCACCTTCATCAGCACATGCTGGGTAACGCTACTCTTTTGATAGCTATTAGCGCTTGATGGATGCGCGGTAGCAGCCATTTTTGCCACAAATCGCTCGACCTGATGGCCTTCCATCACCGAGGCGTTGTCCGAATACGCGATCACTGTGTGCTGCGGCGCCAGCTGGTGGGTGTTGCGGATCATGCCGAACAGGCTCTTGTCCTGGGCCACACCGTCGATGGTGAACTGGGCATTGAAGATCTTGTGGCGGCAGTGTTCGCTGTTGGCCTGCGCGAACATCATCAGTTCCACGTCGGTGGGGTTGCGCTTGAGGCCCGTGAACGCGGTCACGAGGTAGTCGATTTCATCATCGGCCAGAGCAAGGCCGAAGCGGGTGTTGGCGGCTTCCAGCGCAGCGCGGCCACCGGCCAGCACATCCACATGCTCCATGGGCGCGGGCTGCAGTTCGGTGAACAGCGCGGCGGCGGCGCTGCGGTCGGCCACCACGGACTCGGTCATGCGGTCGTGCAGCAGGGCGGCGACCTGGGCCAGCTGCTCGGCCGTCAGCTCGGGCGCCTTGCCCAGCAGGCCCGCCTTGAGGCTGATGCGGTATTCGGTGATGCGCTCCACCCGGCGGATGGCAATGCCGCAGTTGCGCGCAATGTCGGTGGCCTTGGAGGCCCAGGGTGACAGCGTGCCCAGGCGGGGCGTGACGATGAGCACGGCACCGTCTTCGGGGCCTGCGTACGGGTCGCCATAGGTCAGCAGTGCTGTCAGGCGTTCTTGATCGGTGGGTGTGGGGGCCGCGTCGGTGGCGACCAGGTGCACGAAACGCGCTGCAATGCCACTGATCTTGGGGTGGATCGCCTCCAGGGCGGGTTGAAGTTGCTGGGCGCGGAAGGAGCTGAGGGCGTTGCCGCCCGCCAGCGTGGTCATGTGCAAGGTCACGGTAGCGGCCTGTTGGGGGATGTCAGGGGTAGGGGGTGGCTCCGGGCGCCAGCGTGCAGCCAGGACCGGAGCCCGCCATTTTACCGGGCATGGCCGCACCGCCTGCGTGGCGCGGGGGCCAATGGGATAATCCGGGGATGAGCATCACCATCAAAAGCGCTGAGGACATCGAGGGCATGCGCCTGGCCTGCCGCCTGGCCTCCGAAGTGCTGGACTACATCGCCCCCCACATCAAGCCTGGCATCACCACCAAGGAGATCGACCGCCTGGGCGCCGAATGCATGGCGCAGCAAGGCACCATCTCGGCCACCGTGGGCTACCAGCCGCCCGGCTACCCGCCCTACCCGGCTTCGCTGTGCACCTCGGTCAACCATGTGGTGTGCCATGGCATCCCCAACGACAAACCGCTCAAGAAGGGCGACATCGTCAACGTGGACGTGACCGTGATCACCAAGGACGGCTGGTACGGCGACAACAGCCGCATGTACCTGATCGGCGAATGCTCGATTGCCGCCAAGCGCCTCACTGCCCTCACGTTTGAGGCCATGTGGCACGGTATCGTGCGGGTCAAGCCCGGCGCCCATCTGGGCGACATCGGCCACGCCATTCAGAAGTTCGCCGAAGGCCATGGGTTCTCTATCGTGCGCGAGTTCTGCGGCCACGGTATTGGCAAGAAGTTCCACGAAGAGCCGCAGGTGCTGCACTATGGCCGCCCCGGCACCCTCGAAAAGCTGGAGCCCGGCATGGTCTTCACCATCGAGCCCATGATCAATGCGGGCCGCCGAGAGGTGAAGGAACACGGCAACGACGGCTGGACCATCGTGACCAAGGACCACAGCCTGTCCGCCCAGTGGGAGCATACGGTGCTGGTCACAGAAACGGGGTACGAGGTCATGACCCTGTCGGCCGGATCGCCCCCGCTGCCGTCCTTTGTGACAACGACCAAGACCTGAGGTTACGGCGGGGCCAACCGCGCACCAGGCCGCCGCTCGCACAACTCTTGCATGGCTTTTTCATGGCCTCCCACGATACTTACCGACCATGACCGAACTCCATGCCCTGCGCGACGCCTACCGCAGCGACAAGGCCGCCCTGCTGGCGGCAATGAAATCCACGGGTGCATCGACGCGAGGCATCCGCGTGCTGCTGCGCAAGCTGTCGTCGCTGGCGGGCAACCTGCTGCAAACCCTGTGGCAGCGAGCCCAGTTGCCCGACGACATGGCCCTGGTGGCCGTAGGTGGCTTTGGGCGCGACCAGCTGTTCCCCTATTCCGACGTCGATGTCCTGCTGCTGCTGCCCGATGGCACCGCGCCCGAAGCAGGCAGTGCATTGCGCACCAAGCTCGAAGGCTTCATCGGCAGCTGCTGGGACGCGGGGCTGGAGATCGGCTCCAGCGTGCGCACTGTCGCGGAATGCCTGGCCGAAAGCGCAGGCGATGTCACCGTACAGACCTCGCTGCTCGAATCCCGCCTGGTGTGCGGCAACGCAGCACTGTTCGCCGAGTTCCAGCGCCAGTACCGCGCGCAGATGAACCCCCAGGCGTTTCTGGTCGCCAAGACGCTGGAGATGCGCCAGCGCCATACCAAGTACGAGAACACGCCTTACTCGCTCGAACCCAATTGCAAGGAGTCGCCCGGCGGGCTGCGCGACCTGCAGATGATCCTGTGGGTGGCACAGGCGGCGGGCCTGGGCCGCAACTGGAAGGAGCTGGCCGCCAGCGGCATGGCCACCGCCTTCGAGGTGCGCCAGATCGAGCGCAACGAAGCGTTGCTGTGCCTGATCCGCGCACGCCTGCATGCGGCGGCTGGGCGGCACGAAGACCGGCTGGTGTTCGACCTGCAGACGGCCGTGGCCGAATCGTTTGGCTACCGTTCGCAGGCACCCGACGGCTCGCGCCTGCCCATGCGGGCCAGCGAAAGCCTGATGCGCCGCTACTACTGGGCAGCCAAGGCCGTGTCGCAACTCAGCCAGATCCTGCTGCTCAACATCGAAGAGCGTCTGAACCCATCGACCCACGAGCCGCGACCGATCAACGAGCGCTTCTTCGAGAAGGCGGGCCTGATCGAGGTGGCCAGCGACGATCTGTATACCCGCGACCCGCACGCGATCCTGGAAACCTTCCTGCTCTACCAAACCACGGTGGGGCTCAAGGACCTGTCGGCGCGCACCCTGCGCGCGCTGTACAACGCACGCGGCGTGATGGACAGCGCCTTCCGGCGCGACCCGGTCAACCGCGACGCCTTCATGCGCATCCTGCAGCAGCCCTCCGGCATCACCCACGCCATGCGGCTGATGAACCAGACCTCGGTGCTAGGGCGCTACCTGTGGCCGTTTCGCCGCATCGTGGGGCAGATGCAGCATGACCTGTTCCACGTTTACACGGTGGACCAGCACATCCTGATGGTGCTGCGCAATGTGCGCCGCTTCTTCATGGCCGAACATGCGCACGAGTACCCGTTCTGCTCGCAGCTGGCGGGCGGGTGGGACAAACCCTGGATCCTGTACGTGGCTGCCCTGTTCCATGACATTGGCAAGGGCCGGGGGGGCGACCATTCGCAGATTGGCGCCGAAGAAGTGCGGCGCTTTTGCCGGCAGCACGGCGTGGCCCGCGAGGACGCCCGGCTCATCGAGTTCCTTGTGCGCGAACACCTGACCATGAGCACCGTGGCGCAAAAGCAGGACCTGAGCGACCCCGATGTGATCGGCGCCTTTGCGCGCCGCGTGGGCAACGAGCGCAACCTCACGGCCATGTACCTGCTCACGGTGGCCGACATCCGCGGCACCAGCCCCAAGGTCTGGAATGCGTGGAAGGGCAAGCTGCTGGAAGACCTGTACCGCGCCACGCTACGCACCCTGGGTGGCCGCGCGCCCGATGCCGCCGCCGAGATCGAGGCCCGCAAGCGCGAAGCGCTGGTGCTGCTGGCGCTCAACGCCTTGCCGTTCGAGGCCCACAAGGCACTCTGGGCCACGCTCGACGTCAGTTATTTCATGCGCCATGACGCCGCCGACATTGCCTGGCACACACGCCACCTATCGCGCCATGTGGGTACAGCCAAACCGGTGGTACGCGCCCGCCAGTCGCTCGCGGGCGATGGCTTGCAGGTGATGGTGTACGCGGCCGATCAGGCCGACCTGTTTGCCCGTATCTGCGGCTACTTCGACCGCGTGGGCTTCAGCATCCTGGATGCGCGCGTGCATACCGCCAACAACGGCTATGCGCTCGATACCTTCCAGGTCGTCGCCTCTTCGGCATCTGAACAGCCTGGGCACTACCGCGAGCTGACCCACATGGTCGAGAGCGATCTGATGCGCGTGATCGAAGAAGGCGGCCCGCTGCCAGAGCCCGCGCGCAAGCGCGTCTCGCGCCGGGTCAAGAGCTTCCCGGTCGCGCCCCGCGTCACCCTGCGACCCGATGAAAAGGCCCAACGCTGGCTGCTCGCGATCTCGGCCAGCGACCGTGCGGGCCTGCTCTATCTGGTGGCACGCATCCTGGCGCAGCACCACCTGAGCGTACAGCTGGCCAAAGTCAGCACCCTGGGCGAACGGGTGGAAGACACCTTCCTCATCCAGGGCCCCGAGCTGCAGAACAACGCACGCCAGATCCAGATCGAGACGGAGCTGCTGCGCGAGCTGTCGTCCTGACACCGGCCCTGCTCACCCTCCGTCAGTCGTCTTCCGTGGCGCTGATTTCCGGGAACAGCACCTCGGTAAACCCGAACTGCGTGAAGTCCCGCACCCGCATCGGGTAGAGCTTGCCGATGAGGTGGTCGCATTCGTGCTGCACCACGCGGGCATGGAACCCCTCGACGGTGCGGTCGATGGGATCGCCGTACGGGTCGAAGCCGGTGTAGCGGATGCGGGACCAGCGCGGCACCTTGCCGCGCAGACCGGGCACCGACAAACACCCTTCCCAGTCCTCCTCTTCTTCGTCGCCCAAAGGGGTGATGACCGGGTTCAACAACACGGTCGGGGGCACCAGGGGCCGGTCCGGGTAGCGCGGGTTGCGGTCGTTGGAGCCAAAGATCACCAGTTGCAGATCCACCCCGATCTGGGGCGCCGCAAGGCCTGCGCCGTTGACGGACCGCATGGTGTCGAACATGTCCCGCACAAGAAGATGCAGGGCATCGGTGTCAAACTCGGTCACAGGCTGGGCCACGCGCAGCAGGCGCGGGTCGCCCATCTTCAGGATGGTGTGGATGGTCATTGATGGAGCAGTAATTTCAGCAGAGGCCAGCGCAAAGATGTGCGCATGGTTCACGGGGCCCATGCAGCATAGCGCGCGGGCAAGCACTGCGCAGCACCAGCCCCGCCCCATCACAATACCCCCATGGCCACGACGCCCCCAGACGCCCCCATCACAGAGCCCCCCGAACCTTCGCCACGGCCCCTGCCCTGGCCCGCGCGCTGGCTGCTGCAGGTTTTTGCCGTGCTGTGCCTGGTGATGGGCGCCATCGGTGTGATTGTTCCCGGCCTGCCTACTACCGTGTTCATCCTGATGGCAGCCTGGGCTGCGGCGCGCAGCTCGCCACGGCTGTACCGCTGGCTCTGGCACCACCGGCTGTTTGGCCCCCTGCTGCGCAACTGGGCCCAAGGCGGCAAAGTCAGCCGCCGTGCCAAGTGGAGTGCAGCCCTCGTGATGTCCTTGAGTGCCGTGGTGCTACTGCTCACAGTGTCACGCCCATGGATCGTGGCGGTGGCGATCGGGAGCATGGCCTGCGTGCTGGCCTGGCTCTGGCGCCGCCCCGAGCCATCGTGACAGCCCGGCTGCGGTACTCAAATGGCCTCTGCGAAATCAGCCCGATGGCACAAACCTACTGCAAATGCTTTTTGGGCTGATTTTTGTGTATATAATCTAAGTCTTGTTCCTCGATAGCTCAGTCGGTAGAGCGCCGGACTGTTAATCCGTAGGTCCCTGGTTCGAGCCCAGGTCGAGGAGCCAAGATTTTGCAGGCCCTGCATGAGTGAAGCGGGGCCTTTTACATAGACAGATACCGATTATTCCTCGATAGCTCAGTCGGTAGAGCGCCGGACTGTTAATCCGTAGGTCCCTGGTTCGAGCCCAGGTCGAGGAGCCACTCTAATAGCCCTGCATCGTCATCCGGTGCGGGGCTATTTTTTTGCCCGCAGCGGCTCCAACCGACACCCGAGGCCACATGCCGGACAATGGTGTCTTTGTGTTCTGCCACCATGCCCCCGCAACTGCCCTGGCTGGAAATCGAAGACCCCTTCCCCGCTCCCGCCCTGGCCTGGGGACCTGAAGACCCCGCACCCGGCCTGCTGGCTGCCGGAGGTGCACTGGACATAGAGCACTTGCGCGCGGCATATGCGCAAGGCACCTTCCCCTGGTATGGTCCCGGGCAGCCCATCCTGTGGTGGGCGCCAGACCCGCGCATGGTGCTGCCAGTCGCCGAGTTTCGACTGCACCGCTCACTGCGCAAGACGCTACAGGCCTTCCGTACCCAGGCGCACTGCGAAATCCGCGTGGACCACGCCTTCAAGCAAGTCATCACCGCATGCGCCAGCAAGGAGCGTGAAGGCCAGGCAGGAACCTGGATCGTGCCGGAGATGGTCGAGGCCTATACCCGGCTCCATGCCGCAGGCCATGCCCATAGTGTCGAAACCTGGGTCCACGGAGAACTGGTCGGCGGGCTGTACTGCGTGGCGCTTGGCCGGGCGGTGTTTGGCGAATCCATGTTTGCCCATGCCACGGACGCCTCCAAAATCGCGCTTTCGGCTCTGGTGGCGCTGTGCCGCCACCACGGCATCGGCCTGATCGATTGCCAACAGAAAACCGGGCATCTGGCCTCTCTCGGCGGGCGAGAGATCCCCCGCTCCGAATTTCTTCTGCAGATCGAAAAGGCCCGCGTACAACCCGCCATCCGCTGGGAGTTTGAACCCGTATACTGGAATGAGCTGCTGCCCACCAAGACACCGAAGGCATGACGCAACTCAACGACCTCCCGCTGCAGACCCTGCAGTTCTATGCGACCGCCCCCTACCCCTGCAGCTATCTGCCGGACAGGCAGGCACGATCGCAGGTCGCAACGCCCAGTCACCTGATCCAGAGCGACCTGTACTCCGACCTGGTCGCCAAGGGCTTTCGCCGCAGTGGCATGTTCACCTACCGGCCGTACTGCGATGGCTGCCAGGCGTGCACGCCGCTCCGGGTACTGGCCCACGAGTTCAAACCAGATCGCAGTCAAAGGCGTGCTGCGGCCCGCCATGCAGGGCTGCAGGCGCGGGTGTTGCGCCTGTGCTTTGTGCCCGAGCACTACCAGCTCTACCTGCGCTACCAGAACGGTCGCCATGCAGGCGGGGGCATGGACCATGACAGCATCGACCAGTACACCCAGTTCCTGCTGCAAAGCCGCGTCAACTCGCGACTCGTGGAGTTTCGTGAGACCGACGCGTCAGGGGAGCCGGGCGCCCTGAAGATGGTCTCCATCCTCGATGTGCTCGATGACGGCCTGTCGGCGGTCTACACCTTCTACGAGCCCGAGCCCCACTGCAGCTACGGCACCTACAACGTCCTTTGGCAGATCGAGCAGGCACGTTCGCTGGGGCTGCCCCATGTGTACCTGGGCTACTGGATTGAGGCCAGCCCCAAAATGAACTACAAGGCTCGCTTTCATCCCCACGAGATCCGCACGGACGGCCAGTGGCATCGCATGCATGCAGCCCCGCCTCACGGCGCCTGAACACCTGGCAACATTTCACAAGGTAAGATGCAGCGGCTTTTGCTTCACTGCCGCCCATGAAAAAAATCGATCCCAGCATTCCCGTCAAACCCAGCGTTCAAGTGCTGGAGCGCATGTTTACGCTGATCGACGTGCTGGCCTCCCGTGAAGACGCAATCTCCCTGAAGGAAATCAGCGAAAAGACGGGGCTGCACCCGTCCACCACCCACCGCATCCTGAACGACCTGACCATTGGGCGGTTTGTGGACCGCCCGGAATCCGGCAGCTACCGGCTGGGTATGCGGCTGCTGGAGCTGGGCAACCTCGTCAAGGCCCGTCTGAGCGTGCGCGACGCCGCCCTGACCCCCATGCGCAACCTGCACAAGCTGATCCAGCAACCGGTCAACCTGAGCATGCGGCAGGGGGACGAAATCGTATATGTGGAGCGCGCCTACAGCGAGCGCTCGGGTATGCAGGTAGTGCGTGCCATCGGGGGCCGCGCACCCCTCCATCTCACATCCACCGGCAAACTGTTCCTGGCGCTGGACGACCCCCAACGCGTGCGCGCCTACGCCACTCGCACGGGCTTGGCAGGCCACACACGCAACAGCATCACCCAATTGCCGGTACTGGAGCGCGAACTGGCGAAAGCCCGCCAGTACGGCATTGCCCGCGACAACGAAGAGCTGGAGCTGGGCGTGCGCTGCATGGCTGCGGGGGTTTATGACGACCAAGGGAAGCTCGTGGCCGGTCTGTCGATTTCTGCCCCCGCCGACCGGCTGGACGAGGGCTGGATGCCCAAGCTGCAGGCCACCGCCAACGAAATATCCCTGGCCCTGGGCTACGTGTCCACAGCAGACGCCAGCCACGACACAGCGGCAAGCAACCACGGTGACTTGCGCTGACTTCTGCGCCTTTCTCCAGTCTCCCCCTGCAGAAATCTGCAGAAACTCAAGCCACACCCCACGCCGCCAAGCGGAAGCGTTGCGAGCGGACGATCACCCCCTAAAAACAAAACACCCGATGGCAGCCCGCCAGTCGGGTGTTTTTTCAAGCCCTGGGGCAACGAAGCTGGTCAGCCGTTGCCCCCCCGGGCAGAGTGCAAAGGCGCAGCCAGCGTCGGCGTGGATTCCACCCACTGGCGCACCCGCTCGGCATCACCCAGGCGGCTGAACTTGCCCGCCGAATCGAGGAACACCATGATCAGCTTGCGCCCGGCCACTTGGGCCTGCATGACCAGACAACGTCCTGCTTCCGAGATATAGCCGGTCTTCTGCAGGCCAATATCCCAGGTCGGGTTCTTCACCAGACCATTGGTATTGTTGTATTGCAGCGTTTTGCGCCCCACAGCCACTTCATAACCCGGCGACGTGGAGAGTTCGCGCAGCAACGGATCGCCATGCGCCACATTCACCAGTGTCGCCAGATCGCGGGCGCTGGACTGGTTGCGGCTGGACAGCCCGGTGGGCTCCACATACCGCGTGTCGGTCATCCCCAGCAGGCGGGCTTTGGCATTCATCTGGGCGACAAAAACCTCCAGCCCACCCGGGTAGGTGCGGCCCAAGGCATGGGCAGCCCGGTTCTCACTGGACATGAGCGCCAGATGCAACATTTCGCCCCGCGTCAGCGTGGTCCCGACCGTCAGGCGCGAGCGACTGCCTTTTTCGGTATCCACATCGTCCTGGGTGATTGTCAATGGCTCATCCATGGGCAATTTGGCCTGGGAAATAAGCATGCCCGTCATGAGCTTGGTCAGGGACGCAATCGGCAACACCGCATGGTCGTTCTTGCTGAGCAGGACCTCGTGCGTATCCTGGTCCATCACCAGCGCTACGCTGGACTTGAGGTCCAAGGGATCGTTGACTTCATGCAGGCCTGCAATCTGACCAAACGACTGCTTGGCCGGCACAAAAGCCACCCGGGTGGGCGCCTTCGCCGTCTTGGCGGCTACCCGCACGGCCTTGGCATTGGTGTTGGCTGCCGCCTTGCGCGGTGCGACGGCACGCTTAGCGTTTGCCGAACTTACCTGCTGCTTTTTGGCAATGGATTTTTTTTGTTCGCCCGCATGTACCAGGGGGCTGACGAGGGCTGCACTCACGACGGCAAAGCCCAGAAACTGAAAAAATCGAGTCACTGCAGAGCGGTGGCGATGGTGCATCAAAGTGCTCCAAACGGTAAGAAGTGTTGAGCAGTGTACAGAATCAAAAAAAGTCGCGCAAGATCAATATCTTGCGCGACTTTCCCAGAAAGTGAGTGAAATTATAAGACGGTCAATCAGCCCTGTGCGGCCACGCGGTCGGCTTTACTTTGTAACTTGTTCAACGCGCTCAGATAAGCCTTGGCAGATGCGACCACGATATCAGGATCTGCCCCCACACCATTCACCACCCGGCCGCTGTTCTGCAGGCGCACGGTGACCTCCCCCTGGCTCTCGGTAGAACCGCTGATCGCATTGACCGAGTAGAGCACCATCTCGGCACCGCTCTTGACATGCGACTCAATGGCCTTGAGCGAGGCATCCACCGGGCCGTTGCCCTCGGACTCGCCGCGCACCTCCTGGCCATCGACGGTGAAAACGATGCGCGCGCGGGGCTGCTCACCGGTTTCGCTCTGCTGGAACAGCGAAACGAAACCGTACTGCTCCTTTTCGGCCGTCACGCTCTCGTCGCTGACCAGCGCCAAGATATCTTCGTCAAAGATTTCGCTCTTGCGGTCGGCCAGCTCCTTGAACTTGGCAAATGCCACATTGATCTCGGTTTCGCTGTCAAGCTGCACGCCCAACTCCTGCAGGCGCTGCTTAAAGGCGTTGCGGCCGCTGAGCTTGCCCAGCACGATCTTGTTGGCCGACCAACCCACGTCCTCGGCGCGCATGATCTCGTAGGTATCGCGGGCCTTGAGAACGCCATCCTGGTGGATGCCACTTGCGTGGGCAAAAGCGTTCGCCCCCACCACGGCCTTGTTGGGCTGCACCACAAAACCCGTGGTCTGGCTCACCATGCGGCTGGCGGCCACAATATGCTGGGTGTCGATACCCAGATCCAGCCCGAAATAATCCTTGCGGGTCTTCACGGCCATCACGATCTCTTCGAGCGAGCAGTTGCCAGCGCGCTCGCCCAGGCCATTGATCGTGCACTCCACCTGGCGCGCGCCGCCGATCTTCACACCGGCCAGCGAGTTGGCCACGGCCATGCCCAGGTCGTTGTGGCAATGCACCGACCAGATCGCCTTGTCGCTGTTGGGAATGCGTTCGCGCAGGGTCTTGATGAAGTTGCCGTACAGCTCTGGCACGGCATAGCCCACGGTGTCGGGCACGTTGATGGTGGTGGCGCCTTCGGCGATCACGGCTTCGAGCACGCGGCAGAGGAAGTCCGGGTCGCTGCGGTAGCCGTCTTCAGGGCTGAACTCGATGTCAGCCACGAGGTTGCGCGCAAAGCGCACGGATTGCTTGGCCTGCTCCAGCACCTGCTCGGGCGTCATGCGCAGCTTCTTTTCCATGTGCAGTGCACTCGTAGCGATGAACGTGTGAATGCGCGCGCTGTTGGCGCCCTTGAGCGCTTCGGCCGCCCGAGAAATATCACGGTCGTTGGCACGGGAGAGCGAGCAGATGGTCGAGTCCTTGATCGCGTTGGCGATGGCCTGAACCGCCTCAAAATCACCGTTGGAGCTGGCGGCAAAACCGGCCTCGATCACATCCACCTTCAGGCGTTCCAGCTGGCGCGCGATGCGCAGCTTTTCGTCCTTGGTCATCGAAGCGCCGGGGGACTGCTCGCCATCGCGCAAGGTGGTGTCGAAAATGATCAGTTTGTCAGCCATGTTGTTCTCCTGGTATCGGTGGGTTGGGGGCCCGCAACGTCAAAATTCTGGCGCTCAAAACAAAAGGCCCGTTGCGGGTGCATACGGGCCTTTGTGGAAAAAGTGTGCGCGTGCGCCTACTGTCTCCGCCCGTGGGGAGGTAGCAGTAGAGCCAAAGCAAACATGTTCATACAGCACAATGTAGCACAACTGCGCTGCCGTGGCGGCCATCACTTGTGCAACCCGCGTTCGTCCGGTTCGTCTGTCGAGGTGCTGATCACACTGCTGTGCTGCCCCTTGGCCTTGCGCCAGGCATACACGGCGTAGCCAGAAAGGCCATAGAAAACGAACACACCGAACAGCACGATGGGCGGATGGATGTTGATGATGGCGATGACCAGCGCAATCAGCACGATGGCTGCGAAGGGCACGCTCTTTTTCATCTGGATGTCCTTGAAGCTGTAGAACGGCACGTTGGTCACCATGGTGAGCCCCGAATACAGCGTGAAGGCGAACATCAACCAGGTGATCTGCGACCAGGTGAGCCAGGAATCCTCACCAGGCCGCACACCCAACTCTGTCATCAGCCAGATGAAACCTGCGACCAGCGCAGCGGCCGCAGGGGAAGGCAGGCCCTGGAAGTAACGCTTGTCCACCACCCCCGTATTCACATTGAAGCGCGCCAGCCGCAAGGCCGCACAGGCGCAGTAAACAAAGGCCGCAATCCAGCCCCAGCGCCCCAGACCCTGCAGCGACCACTCATAAGCAATCAGCGCGGGCGCGGCGCCAAAGGACACCATGTCGGACAGCGAATCCATCTGCTCGCCGAACGCGCTTTGCGTATTGGTCATGCGGGCGACACGCCCATCCAGGCTGTCGAGCACCATGGCACAGAACACCCCCACGGCGGCCATGTCGAAACGACCATTCATCGCCATGACGATGGAATAGAACCCCCCAAACAACGCGGCCAGCGTGAACAGGTTGGGCAGGATGTAGATGCCCTTGCGCCGTTTGCGCACCATCACACCAGGGTTGTCGGTGGATTCGTTGCCGTCATGCATCAAAAAAGACCTCCAGCGCCCGCCCATCATGCGCAAGACGCTACTGAATTTATAGTTTTTCGCGTCTGCCTGCGGCGCACACAGGCCACCACACGCGCACAAGGCGAAGGCCGCAGTGTAGCGCCTGCACACTGGTGCACCCGGCAACAAAAAAGGCCACCGAAGTGGCCTTGGGATGCTTCGCTCGGAAGTATCAGTTGCGGGTCTGGTCAACCAGCTTGTTCTTGGCGATCCAGGGCATCATGGCGCGCAGCTGGCTGCCCACCTTCTCGATGCTGTGGTCGGCCGTGTTGCGGCGGCGGGCCGTCATCGATGGGTAGTTCAGGCGGCCTTCCTGGATGAACATCTTGGCGTAGTCGCCGTTCTGGATCCGCTTCAGGGCATTGCGCATGGCGGCGCGCGACTGCTCGTTGATCACTTCAGGGCCCGTCACGTACTCGCCGTACTCGGCGTTGTTCGAGATCGAGTAGTTCATGTTGGCGATGCCGCCTTCGTAGATCAGGTCCACGATGAGCTTGAGCTCGTGCAGGCATTCGAAGTAGGCCATTTCTGGGGCATAACCGGCTTCGACCAGGGTTTCATAACCCATCTTGATCAGCTCGACGGCGCCACCGCACAGCACGGCCTGCTCGCCAAACAGGTCGGTCTCGGTTTCTTCCTTGAAGTTGGTCTCGATGATGCCGGCCTTGCCGCCGCCATTGGCAGCTGCGTAGCTCAGGGCCAGGTCACGGGCCTTGCCAGACTTGTCCTGGTGCACAGCGACCAGGTGGGGCACGCCGCCGCCCTGGGTGTAGGTGTTGCGCACGGTGTGGCCGGGGGCCTTGGGAGCCACCATCCACACGTCCAGGTCAGCGCGGGGCACGACCTGGTTGTAGTGCACGTTGAAGCCGTGGGCGAAGGCCAGCGACGCGCCTTGCTTGATGTTGGGCTCGACGTTGTTCTTGTACACGGCGGCGATGTCTTCGTCGGGCAGCAGGATCATGACCACGTCAGCGGCCTTCACGGCGTCGTTCACTTCCATCACCGTCAGGCCTGCCTTGCCGACCTTGTCCCACGATGCACCGCCCTTGCGCAGGCCGACCACCACCTTCACGCCGCTGTCGTTCAGGTTTTGTGCGTGGGCATGGCCCTGCGAGCCGTAGCCAATGATGGCCACGGTCTTGCCCTTGATCAGGCTCAGGTCGGTGTCTTTGTCGTAGAAAACTTTCATGGGTCGCTCCGGTTGAAATGCGTTGTTGGGGGGTTGAAATAAGAAAAACGGGGTGAATTGTCTTACACGCGCAAAATGCGCTCGCCCCGGCCGATGCCGCTGGCGCCCGTGCGCACGGTTTCCAGGATGGCCGTGCGGTCGATGGCTTGCAGGAAGGCGTCGTTCTTGGACTGATCGCCCGTCAGCTCGATGGTGTAGCTCTTCTCGGTCACGTCGATGATGCGGCCACGGAAGATGTCGGCCATGCGCTTCATCTCCTCACGTTCCTTGCCCACGGCGCGCACCTTCACCATCATCAGCTCGCGCTCGGTGTAGGCGCCTTCGGTGAGGTCCACCACCTTCACGACTTCAATGAGCCGGTTCAGGTGCTTGGTGATCTGCTCGATCACGTCGTCGGAGCCCGTGGTCTGGATGGTCATGCGCGACAGCGATGCATCCTCGGTCGGTGCCACGGTGAGCGATTCGATGTTGTAACCACGGGCCGAGAACAGGCCCACGACGCGGGAAAGAGCACCAGGCTCGTTTTCCAGCAGAACAGCAATGATGTGTTTCATAAAATGAGATTCCTCTTTTCGCTGCCCTCCCCCGTGCACGGTAATGCACGGGCTTGGCAGGCAATAGATTCGTCAAAAAGCAATAGCTATTAAATTAATAGCTACCAGCGCTTGATGGACAGGCGCAGAAGGCCGATTTTGCTTCTTAAAGGTCTTCCGACCCCAGCAGCATCTCGGTGATGCCCTTGCCGGCCTGCACCATCGGGAACACGTTCTCGGTGGGATCGGTCCGGAAGTCCAGGAACACGGTGCGGTCCTTGAGCTTGCGGGCTTCGCGCAGGGCGGGCTCGACATCCTTGGGGTGCTCGATCAGCAGGCCCACATGGCCATAGGCCTCGGCCAGCTTCACGAAGTTGGGCAGCGCATCCATGTAGCTGTGGCTGTAGCGACCGGAGTATTCAATCTCCTGCCACTGGCGCACCATGCCCAGGTAGCGGTTGTTCAACGAGCAGATCTTGATCGGCGTGTTGTACTGCAGGCAGGTGGACAGCTCTTGGATGTTCATCTGCACCGAGCCTTCGCCGGTGATACAGAACACTTCGGACTGCGGCTTGGCCAGCTTGATGCCCATGGCGTAGGGAATGCCCACGCCCATGGTGCCCAGGCCGCCCGAGTTGATCCAGCGGCGCGGCTCATCAAAGCGGTAGTACTGCGCGGCCCACATCTGGTGCTGCCCCACATCGGACGTGATGTAGGTGTCCGCGTCCTTGGTCATGTTCCACAGCGTCTCGACCACGTACTGGGGCTTGATGACGTCGGGACCACCCATGTCGTACTTCAGGCACTCGCGCTTGCGCCAGCCTTCAATGGTGTCCCACCACGCGGCCAGGGCGCCTGCGTCGGGGCGGGTGCTGCTCTCGCGGATCATGGAGATCAGCTCCGTGAGCACGTCCTTCACGTCGCCGACGATCGGGATATCGACCTTCACGCGCTTGGAGATGCTCGACGGGTCGATATCGACGTGGATGATCTTGCGATCGTTCTGTGCAAAGTGCTTGGGGTTGCCGATCACGCGGTCATCAAAGCGCGCGCCCACGGCCAGCAGCACGTCGCAGTTCTGCATGGCGTTGTTGGCTTCGATGGTGCCGTGCATGCCCAGCATGCCCAGGAACTTGCGATCGCTGGCCGGATAGGCCCCCAGGCCCATCAGGGTGTTCGTGACCGGGTAGCCCAGCATGTCCACCAGCGTGCGCAGCTCGTTGGTAGCGTTGCCCAGCAATACGCCGCCACCGGTGTAAATATAGGGACGCTTGGCCGCCAGCAGCAGCTGCAGCGCCTTACGGATCTGGCCACCATGGCCCTTGCGCACCGGGTTGTACGAGCGCATTTCCACGCTCTGGGGGTAGCCGGTGTAGGGCACCTTCTTGAAGGACACGTCCTTGGGCACATCCACCACCACAGGGCCGGGGCGGCCGGTGCGGGCAATGTGGAAGGCCTTCTTAATCGTGGCCGCCAGATCGCGGGCATCCTTGACGAGGAAGTTGTGCTTGACGATGGGGCGGGTGATGCCGACCGTGTCGCATTCCTGGAAGGCATCCAGCCCGATGGCGGGCGTGGGCACCTGGCCGGAGATGATCACCATCGGGATGCTGTCCATGTACGCCGTGGCGATCCCGGTCACCGCGTTAGTGAGGCCTGGGCCGGACGTGACAAGCGCCACACCCACTTCGCCCGTAGCGCGGGCGTAGCCATCGGCGGCATGCACGGCCGCCTGCTCGTGGCGCACCAGCACGTGCTGGATAGTGTCTTGCTTGTAGAGCGCGTCGTAAATGTAGAGGACTGCGCCACCGGGGTAGCCCCAGATGTACTGGACGTTCTCAGCCTGGAGCGACTTGATGAGGATCTCGGCCCCCATGAGGTCCTGCGAGCCGGAAGCGGGGGAGGTGTTGCCCTGCGAAGCAGCGGCCGCTGAAGAGATTTCAGCCTTGGAGATTTCCATGATCGATCAACCTTTGTGAATTTCTCTGACGAAAAACCTTGGGTGCTCCTCGCACGCGCTCTTGTGAAGCCAGCTTGGAACTTGAGGCCAAGGACATGAGCGGGATGATTGCCCGCCGGACCGTGACCCGTTTGCCTTTTGAATTGCAACGCCAATTATCGCACTGCAACACACTCAAAACCCACCCCAACCGAAAAAAACCCCTGCGGATGCGATAATCACGGGCTTTACGGTGCCAAACAGCCACAATTCACAGCGTTTTGTGCACCGCCCACCCCGGACCACCCCGTCTTGGCCACCGAACAAGAACTATCCGATTTCCTCAAAAGTGTAGAAAAGCGCGCCTTCAAGCGCTCGCTCTACCATGTTCGCAATGAGGAAGCGGCGCTGGACATCGTGCAGGACAGCATGCTCAAGCTGGCCGAACATTACGGGGACAAACCTGCCGCAGAGCTGCCCATGCTGTACCAGCGCATCCTGTCCAACTGCACGCTGGACTGGTTCCGGCGCCAGAAGACACGCAATGCACTGTTTTCGAGCATGAGCGACTTCGAAGGCCCGGGCGAAGATGGCATGGATTTTGATCTGCTGGAAGCCTACTCCGGCCCGGACGATGGCGACAAGGCCGAAAGTGCGGAGGACCTCACCCGCAGGGCCCAGATCTTTCGCGGCATCGAAGCTGAAATCGCCGAACTGCCACCACGTCAACGGGAAGCCTTCCTCATGCGTTACTGGGAAGAAATGGATGTAGCAGAAACGGCAGCCGCCATGGGCTGCTCGGAAGGTAGCGTCAAAACGCACTGCTTTCGCGCCATACAAACCCTCAGCAAGGCACTGAAGGCCAAAGGAATCGAGCCATGAAGAACACTACACAGCACCCAACGACCTCTGCCGAAGCGGCTGCCGAGCGTTTTGCGCTGCGCGTGACGGCCCGCCTCTCCAGCGGCACGGCTGAACTGCCCTACGACATTTCTGAACGCCTGCGCGCCTCGCGCATGCAAGCGCTGGCCAAGCGCAAGGTGACCGCCCCCGTGCGGCGCACAGCGGCAGCCACCGTGGTGGTGGGTGCTGGCCCTGCGGCCACCCTGGGCCGTGGCAGCGAGGGCGGCGGCTGGTGGAATGCCCTGGTGTCGGCCATTCCGCTGCTGGCCCTGGTGGTGGGCCTGGTGGTCATCAATGCCGCCCAGGACGAACGCAGCGCCAACGATGTGGCCGAGGTCGATGCAGCCCTGCTGACCGACGACCTGCCACCAGCGGCGTACGCCGACCCTGGCTTCGTACAATTCCTCAAGACCTCTGCGCAGCCCAACTGAACTGCCTGAACCAGGACTGCATGCCCCCACGCCCCCCTGATGCCTCCATCCCTTTGCCAGCCTTTGTGCTGGCTTTGGCGCTTCTGGGCGCGTTCGTCGCCATCGGTGGTCAGGTGTGGGTACAGATGCGCATGGCCCCCGGCACGCTGCTGCCTGCCGGTGCAGAAGCGGCTGTCGCCAGTCCCAACAACGCGCGCTCGCCAGTCACCTCCGGCATGGCCCTGCAGCCCCAGACCGAATCCGGCCCGGGCTGGGAAACCCTGAACACCCCCCAGAAGCTGGCCTTGTACCCGCTGGCCGAACGCTGGGCCCTCATCAGCGAAGCACAAAAGCGCCGCTGGCTGACCCTGGCGTCCAACT
>NZ_JBWKZU010000019.1:0-78313 GCF_059424825.1 Acidovorax sp. GW101-11A03
GCGCAGCAGTTCGCGGGCGCGCGGGTGTTCGCCCAGCTGGGCCATGGCGATGCCGCGCAGGGCCAGCGCGGGCGGGTCGTCGCGCAAGGCCACCCGCTGCAGCGCGGTGAGGGCGTCGCCCCCCGCCAGCGCGCGGGCGGCGGCAGAGATCATCGAATCCATGGCGACAGACTACACGCCCCCCTGAAAAGACCGCAAACAGGTTCTCCATGGAGGTGCGGGATACTCTCGCCCTCCCTGTCTTCCCTGCCCACAAGGACCGCCCATTGAAATCCGCCAGCGCCACCACCTTCGACGAGGCCTACTACCAGCGCTTTTACTTCGACAAGAAAACCAGCGTGGTGGACCCGCAGCACATGGAGCGCCTGGGTACCTTTGTGTGCAGCTACCTCAAGTACCTGCGTGTGCCGGTGCACCGCGTGCTCGACGTGGGCTGTGGCATCGGGCTGTGGAAGAACATCGTGGCGCAGCACTTTCCCGCTGCCAGCTACCTGGGCGTGGAGTTCAGCCCCTACCTGTGCGAGCGCTTTGACTGGCAGCAGGGCTCGGTGGTGGACTATGCGGCCAGCGAGCCGTTCGACTTCGTGATCTGCCAGGGCGTGCTGCCCTACCTGAGCCCGCCCGATCTGAAGGTCGCGCTGCACAACCTGGGGCGCCTCAGCAAAGGCGCGCTGTATGTCGAGGCCGTCTCGCGCGAGGACTACGAACGCGACATCATCGACGAGGACCTGACCGACAACCGCGTGTTTCGCCACCGCGCCGAGCTGTACCGGCGCGGCCTGCAGCAGGGCGCCATCGAACTGGGCGGCGGCGTGTGGCTGAGCCGCCGGGCCGAACTGCCGCTGTTTGCGCTGGAGCATGTGGATGGGTGAGCACGCTGCCGCTGCGCCGCACGCCGTTTCGCGCCTGCGCGCCGAGCGCCTGGCCCGCAGCGCCAAGCCTTTTCTGGCGCGCGGCGGCCCCAAGGGCGAGCGCTGCGCAGGCTGCCGCCTGGTGCCCAGCCACTGCATCTGCGCACTGCGTCCCCAGGTGCCCACGCGCTCGGGCATGTGCCTGTTGATGGCCGACATCGAACCGCTCAAGCCCAGCAACACCGGCTGGCTGATTGCCGATGTGGTGGCCGACACCTTTGCGTTTGGCTGGGCGCGCACCGAGGTGCAGCCGGGCCTGCTCGCGCTGCTGGCCGACCCGCAGTGGCAGCCGGTGGTGGTGTTCCCCGGCGAGTTTGTGGCGCCCGAGCGGGTGGTGACGCATGTGGCGCCTGCAGACGACGCCCCCGCAGGCAAGCGCCCGCTGTTCATCCTGCTCGACGCCACCTGGCCCGAGGCGCGCAAGATGTTCCGCAAAAGCCCGTACCTCGACCGCTTCCCGGTGCTGAGCCTGCAGCCCGAGCAGATCTCGCGTTACCGCCTGCGCCGCTCGCGCCGCGAAGACCACTTCTGCACCGCCGAAGTCGCCGCGCTGTGCCTGGAGCTGGCGGGCGAGGAGCAGGCCGCGCAGGTGCTGGATGCGTACCTGGACGTTTTCACCCACCACTATCTGCAGTCCAAGCACCAGCTGCCAGTGGCGGCCGACGACCCGACGCACCTGCGGCTGCACAGCCTGGCCACGGGGCGCTGACATTGGCTTGTTTGTGAACAATGTTCAGGCGGTCTACCGCCTTTCGGACGCTCTCTGTAGCATCAAAAGCTTCAATCAGAGTGAACTTGTCCGAGAGTTACATGCACTGCTTTCGTTGGGTTTTTGCTGGGCTTCTCGCACTGGGTGGGGCTGCCGCTGCACACGCGCAAACCGACACATCCACCAAGGTGGCGCCGTCGTTTACCTTCCCTGCCAAGGTGCAGCTGTCGGGCCGAAATCTCGTGTTGAATGGGGCTGGCATTCGGTTCCGTGCGGTGTTCCAGGTCTACCATGCGGCCCTGTACGTCGAGAACCCGTCGCACAACTTCGCTGACATGACGCGCAACAACGAGGCGCGGCGCGTGCACTTGATGATGGCGCGTGAGATCAAGTCCGATGAACTGGGCAAGTTGTTCGCCCGTGGCGTCCAGGACAACCTGGACAAGGCCTCGGCGGCGCGGTTGATGCCTGCGATGCTGCGCATGTCAGAGGTCTTTACCGACTACAAGCGGCTGGACCCCGGTGATCAGATCACGTTGGACTGGGTGCCTGGGCAGGGCACGGTGATCACGGTGCGCGGAAAAGTGGCGGGTGAGCCATTCAAGGAGCCTGAATTCTTCAATGCGTTGATTGGCATGTGGCTGGGGGCCAACCCTGTGGACGCGAAGCTGCGTGACGCGCTGCTGGGCGTCAAGCGGCCTGATATCACCGACCAGGCCAACCGCTGACAAACAGATTGCCGCCCGCGCGTGGTGCTGCACAGCGCGCGCTGGGCATGCAACGCGCGCACAAGAAGGGGCACACTCGGCGCAGACATCCGCCTTCTTGCCGCCACCTTATGCCCACTTTTCTCATCCGCAGCTTCTGCCCCGGCGAGGCGCCGGCGCTGCGCAGCGTTTTCCACGCGGCGGTGCACGGCCTTGCCCGCAGCCACTACCGCGCCGAACAGCTGGCCGCCTGGGCCCCCGCCGAGCACGACGCCGCGCAATGGGCTGCGCGCATGCAGGCCAACCAGCCCTTTGTGGCCGAGGCCGATGGCGGCGCCATCGCGGGGTTTGCCGACCTGCAGCCCGGTGGCTACATCGATATTTTTTTTGTGGCCCCGGCGTTTGCGCGCCTGGGCGTGGGCCACGCATTGATGGCGCACATCCATGCGCAGGCCGCGCAGCAGGGGCTGGCACGGTTGTGGGCGGATGTCAGCCTGGCGGCCGAGCCCTTTTTTGCGGCCCGGGGCTTTGCCGTGGAAACGCGCCAGGCCGTGGAGCGCGCGGGCGTGGTGCTGCACAACGCGCGCATGGGCAAGGCGCTGTAGTCATGACGCTCTTGTTTTGATAGCTTGATACGCTTGTCTATTGCGCGGTAACGGCGTTTTTTGTATGCAATCGGGCCTGTGCGCTGCCGGGGCGGGGCGCCAGTGCCTTACAGTAGCCGCCCCACCGCACACGCGGCGCATCCCGATCCCCCACCGCTTGCCAACACCAGAAGGCCACCCCACCATGACCAAAGACCCGGCCCGCCAACGCGAACTGCAACCCATGGCCCTGTGCGAGCCCTGCCAGGGCATCCAGCGCAACTGGCGCAAGGCCCCGGGCCACGCCGAGCTGGTGCAGCGCGGCAACCGCAAGGAAGACCGCGACCACGGCCCCGTGACCTTCACCCGCTATGTGTGCGACCGCTGCGGCACGGCCTGGGAGTATGAAAACGACAAGACCAACCAGCAGGCGGGCTGGTCGGTGGTGGGGCGGTAGTCGGCGGCATTTCTGAGTGCCTCGGAGTGTTTCCGAGTGCTCTTCTGCGGCACTTTTTTTGCCTGCGCACATCCCAGCTCCTTCCAGGAGAAATGCCACATGCACCACCGCCGCCAGTTTCTGAGCACCACCACCCGCAGCCTGGCCTTGGGCAGCGTGGCCCTGTTCATCGGCTGTGGTGCACTGGCCCAGCCCAGCTACACCGTACCGCTGGCCCAGCTGCAGGAGATGGTGGGCACCAAATTCCCCCGCAGCGTGCCGGTGCAGGGCCTGTTCGATCTGAACCTGCAGGCACCGCAATTGCGCCTGCTGCCCGCCGTGAACCGCCTGGGCGCCACCATGGCCGTGGAAGCAGCGGGCCCCGCGCTGCGGCGCAGCCACGGCGGCACCTTTGATGTGGAATTTGCGCTGCGCTACGAGGCCAGCGACCGCACGCTGCGTGCGCACCAGATCAAACTGGGGCGGCTGGACTTCCCCACCCTCAAGCCCGCCGTGACCGACCTGCTCAACGCCTACGGCCCGGTGCTGGCCGAGCAGTCGCTGCGCGAAGTCACGCTGCACCAGCTGCGCCCGCAGGACACGGCGGTGTTCGACGGCCTGGGCCTGCAGCCCGGGCCCATCACCGTGACGGCCCAGGGGCTGGAGGTGGCGTTTGTGCGCAAGCCTTAGGGGCTCTCCATGCGTTCACTAAGGCGCCGGGGTTCACTCCCTCTCCCCATGTGGGAGAGGGCGGGGGAGAGGGCGGGGGAGAGGGGGCGATGAGGCACAGCGCCTTGCACAGGCCCCCTCTCCCCGACCCTCTCCCGCGAGGGGAGAGGGAGTAAGGCCAGCCTGCGCTATTTCGGCTCCGCTGCCACCCGCCGCTGCACCGCTGCAAACACGGGGTTGCGGATGAGGTGCAGCGCCTGCCCGCGTTGGCCGCTCTCGGGCGACACGGTGGACGTGGTGGCCACCACCAGGTCCAGCGGCGGGTACACCCAGATGAACTGCCCGCCAAACCCGCTGGCCATGAAGGTGGGCCGCGCCGCCTTGCCGGGCACCACCCACCAAAGGTAGCCATAGGGTAGCCCCACGGGCGGGCCGCCCGCGTGCTGCACCTGCACGGACGCATCGGCAAACGCCCCGGGCAGCAGCGGTTGGCCATTCCACTGCCCGCGCTGCAGGTACAGCTGGCCCAGCTTGGCCATGTCGAGCGTGCGCAGGTGCACGATGCTGCCCTGGTAACGCGGCGCGGCCAGGCCGAGGGGCGCCACCAGCTGCTGCGCGTAGTCGGCCAAGGGCATGCCGGTGGCTTTTTCCAGCACGGCCACCAGCAGCGGCGTCACGGAGTTGTCGTAGGCAAACACCTGCCCCGGGTCGGCGGCCAGTGGCCTGGCCCAGGCCTCGCGCACGGGCAAAGGGGCGGCGGTGCCTGAGCGGGTGCGCGGGCCGCCATCCAGCGCAAAGCCGGCCGTCAGCGTCAGCAGGTGGCGCAGCGTGATGGTGGCGGCGCGCGGGTCGGGGTTGAGTGGCGCCCATTCGGGCATCAGCTCCACCACGCGCTGGTCCACGCTGCCGATGCGCCCCTGGGCCAGGGCCGTGCCCAGCAGGGCCGAGAGCGCACTTTTGGAGGCGGACTGGGTATCGCGCAGCCTCTCCGGCTCGCCGTCGCGGTAGAAGCGGTACACCACCCGGCCGCGCAGCACGACCACCGCACTTTGCACATCGGGGTACTGCGTGGCCAGCGCGGCCTCCACGGGCTGGAAGGCGGCGGCGTCCAGCGCCTGTTCATCTGCCGTGGCCGATTCGCGCCAGGTGGACGTGGCGGCGGTTTGCGCATGCGCAGTGCTGGCCACCAGGCCGACCCCGCCGACCAGCAGGCGAAGCGACAACGAGGCACAACAGACGGGCCAGCGGATGGGCATGCGGGACTCCTTCGGTGGGGGCGTGGGGGCGTGTCTGCCAGTGTAGAAGGCGCCACCTTTGCGCCAGCCAAAGATGACGTGATGACGTGATGACGTGATGACGTGATGAATGGATGCAGGGGCAGGGCCCGCCTCAATCCGCCCGCACCCGCTGCGCAAACCCGCGCTGGCTGAACTGCTCCACCACAAAGTCCACAAACACCCGCGTGCGCGCGGGCAGCAGCTTCTTGCTGGGGTAGTACAGCATGGTGGGCCCGGCATCGGCCCACCAGGCGGGCAGCAGGCGCACCAGGTCGCCACGCGCCAGCCAGGGCTGTGCAAACGGCATGGGCAGCACGGCCACGCCCAGGCCCATCAGCACCGCCTGGCACATGGCTTCGGGGTCGTCGAACACGATGCGGGGGCGAAACTCCACCGGCGCGGCCTCGCCCGCCTTGTTGCGCAGGGTGACCACCGGCACGCGCCCCGTGCGGATGGCGCGGCGTGCAATGCCGTCCCAGGCGGCCAGGTCGGCGGGGTGGCGTGGCGCCTTGCGGCCCTGCAGCAGCGCGGGCGCGGCCACCACCACGAGGTGGATGGGCCCGAGCGTGCGTGCCACCATGTCGGGGTTCAGGTTCAGGCCGCCGCCAATGCCCGCGTCAAAGCCCTCGCCGATCAGGTCCACCTGCCGGTTCTCGAAACGCCAGTCGGGCTGGATGGCGGGGTAGCGCTGCAAAAACTCGGTGAGCAGCGGCACCAGGTAGGCGCGGCCAAAAGCCTGGCCCATGCTCACCTTGAGCGTGCCTGCAGGCTGCTGCTCGGCCTCGGCTGCATGGTCCACGGCGTCGGCCAGCGCGGTCAGCGGCGGCCCGATCTGCGCCAGCAGGCGCTGCCCGCCCTCGGTCAGCGCCAGGCGCCGCGTGCTGCGCTGGAACAGCCGCACCCCCAGGCTGGCTTCGAGCCGCGCCACGTTCTTGCTCACCGCCGCGGGCGTGAGGCCCATCAAGCGCGCGGCGGCCGAGAAGCTGCCGGACTCGGCAGACTGCACAAAGGATTCGAGGTGGCTGAGCGGTTGCATGGCCGGCATTTTCAACTTTGGGTTGAAATTCATCCAGCCCATTGGTGGCTACCGCGCGGGCAATGGTTTTCTGACACTGCAGGGGTTCCTGGTTCGTTTTCGGGCCTTCTTGATCCCCCTCTTTTTTGGAGAAACACCATGTCTTCTGTTCTGGCAAGCTCCCCCACACACCAGCCCCTGGCGGGCAAGGTGGCGCTGGTCACCGGCGGCGCGCGCGGCATTGGCGCGGCCATCGTGCGGCGCCTGGCGCGCGACGGTGCGGCCGTGGCCTTCACCTACAGCAGCTCGGCCGCACCGGCCCAGGCGCTGGTGGCGGCCATCGAGGCCACCGGGGGCAAGGCCCTGGCCCTGCAGGCCGACAGCGCCGACGCCGCCGCCCTCACGCAGGCCGTGGACCACGCCGCCCGCACGCTGGGCCGCCTGGACATCCTCGTTAACAACGCGGGCGTGGCCGTGGCGGGCGTGCTGGACAGCTTTTCGCTGGCCGACTTCGACCACACGCTCAACGTGAACGTGCGCGCCGTGTTCGTGGCCACCCAGGCCGCCGTGCGCCACATGGGCCAGGGCGGTGCCTATGGCCGCGTGATCACCATCGGCAGCACCAACTCCGACCGCGTGCCATGGCCCGGCTTCAGCGTCTATGGCATGAGCAAGGCCGCCATCGTGGGCCTGACCAAGGGCCTGGCGCGCGACCTGGGCCCGCGCGGCATCACGGTGAACAACGTGCAGCCCGGCCCCGTGAACACCGACATGAACCCCGCCGACGGCCCCATGGCGGGCGACATGCACGGTCTGATGGCGCTGGACCGCCATGCCCACCCCGACGAGATCGCGGGCATGGTGGCCTACCTGGCCGGGCCCGAATCGGGCATGGTGACGGGGGCGAGCTTGCTGATCGACGGCGGGTTTGCGGCCTGAGTAGTCTGCACGGCGCTCACGGCGTGGGCTTTTGCGCCCGGGGCTTTTTCTGCACCGCAGGGCCGTGGGTCGCCAGCTCTTTGGGCGTGAGCAGATAGGCGGGGTTGTCCGCCACCATCTCCACCGCCAGGTCGATGAAGGCCCGCACACGCGCAGGCAGCGCCGTGCGGCTGCCGTAGTACACGTACAGCGCCAGGTGCTGCGCCACATGCTGTTGCAGCAGCGGCACCAGCTGGCCGCTGCGCACCAGCGGCGCAGCCGTGGGGCCCACCAGCTGGCCCACCGCGTGGCCGCCCAGCACCGCGCGCGCCTCGGCTTCGATGTCGTTGGTGCAGAACGTGGGGTGGATGGTGCGCGCCACAATGTCGTCGCCCACCTGGAACTCCCAGGGCATGGGCTTGCCGGTGGATGCATGGCGAAAGCCGCTGCAGCGGTGCTGCGCCAGGTCGTCGATGCTGGTCGGCGCCCCGTGGCGCGCGATGTAGGCGGGCGCGGCGCACACGATGAGCTGCAGCGTGAGCAGCCGCCGCGCCACCACGCCGCCCTCGGGCGGGTAGCCCGAGCGGAAGCCCACATCCACGCGGTCTTCCACCCAGTTGCCGATGCGGTCGTCCAGCTGCACATCGGGCTCCACCTGCGGGTGGCGTCGGCAGAACTCGTCGAGCACCGGCCAGATCACCTCCAGCAGGATGGAGCGCGGCGCCACGATGCGCAGCGGCCCCGCCATCTCCTCGCGACCTCGCCGCGCGCCCTGCACCGCATGCTGCAGCGTGACCAAGCCCGGCTGCGCCGAGGCCAGGAACTGTTGCCCTTCTTCGGTCAGGCTCAGGCTGCGCGTGGTGCGGTGGAACAGCCGCACGCCCAGGTGTGATTCGAGCTGCAACAGCAGCTGGCTGGACGCCTGTGGCGTGATGCCCTGCGCCGCGGCCGCCTGGCGCAGGCTGCCCAGCTCGGCCGCCTTGGCGAAATTGGCGATGGCACGCAGTTCGTTGATGGCCATGGTGGTGGTGCGGTGTTGGATAGTGATTGGCAAGCATTGCTTGTGAATGAATCGCCAAATTATGGGCTAGTCGCATGGCAATGGAACCCCTAAAGTTCGCCGCCGTGCGCACCCAAAGCGCCCACCCACTACCGAACACCACCACCCAAGGAACTGCCATGGCCATTGCCTCTTCACCCACCCCCTCGTCTTCTATTTCAACTTCGTCTTCGCACCCCCGCGTCTGGCTGATCACCGGCGCCTCGCGTGGCATCGGCGCGCGCATTGCCGAGGCCGCGCTGGCGCAGGGCGATGCCGTGGTCGCCACGTCGCGCAGCGCCGCATCCGTCGAGCAGCGCCTGGGCGCACACGACGCCCTGCTGCCCCTGGCGCTGGACGTGACCGACGAGACCCAGGCCCGCCATGCCGCCGGTGCGGCGCTCGACCGCTTCGGCCGAATCGACGTGCTGGTCAACAACGCGGGCTACGGCCTGCTGGGCGCGGTGGAAGAAGCCACCGCCGAAGAAGTGCTGCGCCTGTACGACACCAATGTGTTCGGGCTGCTGCATGTGACCCGCGCCGTGCTCCCCGCCCTGCGTGCGCAGCGCGCCGGGCATGTTGTCAACATCTCCTCGCTGGGCGGTGTGCAGTCGGCCGCCGGGTTTGGTCTGTACTGCTCCACCAAGTTCGCGGTCGAGGGCATCACCGAGGCGCTGCACGCCGAGCTGGCGCCGCTGGGTATCCACGCCACCGTGGTGGAGCCCGGGTACTTCCGCACCGAGTTCCTGGACAGCGCCTCGCTGGCCGTTTCGCCCCGCGTGCTGGAAGACTACGCCCAGAGCGTCGGTGCCGTGCGCGAAGCCGCGCGCCGCATCAACCTGAACCAGCCCGGCGACCCGGTGCGCCTGGCCCAGGCTGTGATGCAGCTGGTGGCCAGCCCCACGCCACCGCTGCGCCTGCCGCTGGGCACGGACACGCTGCAAGCTATTGCCGACAAACATGCCTTTGTGGCGAACGAGACGGCGCAGTGGCGTGCGGTGGCAGCGTCCACGGACTTCCCGGTGCAGGAAGCCGCGCTTCAGGTGGTGTGAAAAATTGCTCCTGTTTTGATAGCTATTGACGCCCTTCCATCAGGCGGAAGGGGCTGTTTGGGCTCAGTTTTTGGGCCTGGGGGCGGCCTGCGTGCTGTGCGCGGGCTGCCCACGCTCACACCGGCCGCGCCATCTCCATCACCCAGTTCACCTCCCAGGTCGCGCCGCCGTCTTCCGAAAACGCCTGCTGCCAGCGCGGGGCGCCGGTGTGCATCTGCGACCACTCGAAGCGCACGCGCACCGGGCGGCCCTCGAACAGATCCTCGCCTTCGAAAATGCCCACGCCGTCCTGGAAGCCGCCCACTACGGGCGGCAGCAGCTGGCCGGTGGCCGGGTCCAGGCCGCCGGTGACGTTGTCGAGCCAGTAGATGCTCCAGCGCTGCGATGCGGGGCTGAACACGCGCAGCGCCATGCCCACAAAGCCGGGCTTCCAGGCCTGGGGTGTGAAGCTGTCGTAGTTGCCGATGCCGGCGGGCAGTGGGTGCACGCTGCCGGTGGCGTCGAACACCTCCCAGTCGTTGCAGCCTGCCAGGCGCCGCACCAGGCGCGTGTTGCGGATGCGCCAGGGGCCCATGAGGAAGTCGAAGTCGTTGGCTGCGCTGGGCACAGCGGCGGGCGAAGGGATGGTGATGAGATGAGGGGTGGTCATGGTGGTGCTGGTGGTGCTCGGGTGGGTTTTCATGCGTGCAGGGCGCTGCGCGCCGTGGGCTGCAGGCGCAAGGTGTGGGGCGGGCCCGCGAGCCAGGGCGCCAGGCCCGGGGCCACGCCGCGCTGCCAGGCACCGCTGTCGGTCACGGCCTGGGCCGCTGCTGCGCTGCCAAACAGGGCCAGCGCCAGCAGCACGGGCTCGCCCTCGCGCACGGGCAGGCGGGGGAAGGTGTTGGCGCTGGCCTCGGTGCGGTACCAGGCCACCTGGCGCGCGCCGCTGCGCTGCAGCAGCGGCGCCATGCGGTGGTGGCAGAAGTCCAGCAGCGCAGGTGTGGGGCTCTCTCGCAGGGGGAAGACGGTGGCCGTGAGCACGCCCGGCGCCGCGCCGCTGCAGCCCGGCGCGGGGCGCGGGTGCTGGGGCAGAGCGATGGCGGCGCCGGGCCAGGCGGGGCGCAGCAGCAGCACGTTGTCCGAATCGACCATGGTGGCGTTGGCCGCGTTGCGGTGCGCGGCCCACACGGGGCCGCCATAGAAGCCTTCGAGCGCGCGGCGGCGGGATTCCATGTGGGCAAAGCCGCGCAGCCACACAAACATGTCGGGCCGGTCCAGGTCGCGGAACTGGCCCAGCACACGCATGCCGTGGGCCTCCTGCGTCTCCACCAACTCGCGGTCGAACAGGTCGATGAGCACCTCGCGCTGCTGCGGGTGCAGTGTGTACTGGCGCAGCTCGACAACGGCGCATTCGTCGGCGGCGGGCGGGGCTGCGCAGGGAGGGGGTGACGGGGCCATGAGGGCTTCGGACATGCGGGGCTCCTGGTGAGAAATGGCAGAAAAACACAACGAGCCCGCAGTCTGCGCCGCCATACCTGCCACCTTGTGGCAGGTATTTGGGATATCTTTGCGCATCGCCGTTTCGAGCGGCTAACAAACTCTTCTGGCGTCGTTGCCGCGTCTTGTCGCACCCCCCACACCCTTTTTGCCCCATGCGCGCCAGCCGCCTGCTTTCCCTTCAGATGCTGCTCGAAACCCGGGGCCGCATGAGCGCGACCGCGCTGGCCGATGCGCTGGAGGTGTCGGTGCGCACGCTCTACCGCGATGTGGACCAGCTCAGCGCGGCCGGTGTGCCCATCTATGCCGAGCGGGGGCGCCACGGCGGTTTCGCACTGCTGCCGGGCTGGAAGACCACCCTCACCGGCCTCACGCCCTCCGAGGCGCAGGCCGTGTTCTTGAGCGGCCTGCCCGGCCCCGCGCATGACCTGGGCCTGGGTGGCGACGTGGAGGGTGCGCGGCTGAAGCTGCTGGCCGCGCTGCCCGCCGGGTGGCGCGACGACGCCCAGCGCGTGAGCGCCCGCCTGCACCTGGACCCTGTGGACTGGTACCGCGAGAGCGACCCCACGCCGTACCTGTCCACGGTGGCGGCTGCGGTGTGGAGCGGCCACCAGATCACCCTGCGCTACGAAGGCTGGGCGCGCACGGCCGAGCGCACCGTGAGCCCGCTGGGCCTGGTGCTGAAGGCGGGCGTGTGGTACCTGGTGGCTTTGCCTATGGGAGCCGACGCGCGCGGGCCACGCACCTACCGGGTGTCGAACATCCTCGCGGCCACGGCGCTGGACCAACCGGCCAAGCATCCAGCAGGATTTGACCTGCCGGGCTACTGGGCCGCATCGATCCTGCGTTTTGAGTCAGGCCTGTATACGGGCGAGGCCGCACTGCTAGCCACTCCCGAAGGGTTACGGGGCCTGCGCGCGCTCAGCAGCGCGGTGGCGCGTGCGGTGGCTGACGCCCCGTCGTCCCGCCGTAAGGACGGCCGCACAGCCGTGACGATACCCATCGAGTCGGTGGAGCATGCCTGTGGTCAGCTGATGCGGTTGTCGCCGCAGGTGGAAGTGTTGCGGCCCGTGGCGTTGCGCCGCGCGCTGGTGGCGAGGGTGCGAGAAACCGCAGCGCTGTACGAGAAGGGGTTTGCCACGAAATAGGTCGCTGGTGGGCTTGGGCAAAGGGCGCGTCGGCGCTTCCACTACGGGGAGGCTGATGGCCCCCCATTGCCACCATGCGGTCGTCAACGCGGGCTCGTCAAAGCCAGCGCGTTCCCGTCCACCCGGAATACCGCTACCGATTCCACCAATCCGTGTGCCTGCTGGTTCAGTGTTTGCGCTGCGGCTGCCATTTCCTCCACCAGTGCGGCGTTTTGCTGCGTTGTCTGGTCGAGCTGCGCCACCGCCTCGCCGATCTGGCCAATGCCGGCGCTTTGCTCACGGGTGGCAGCGCTGATCTCGCCGATCAAGTCCGCTACACGTTTGACTTCGCCCATGATCTCGGTCATGGCGGAGCCTGCGGTGTTCACAAGCGCAGAGCCGGTCTCCACTCTCTCCACGCTCGCCTCGATAAGCGACTTGATTTCCTTGGCTGCCTCAGCGCTGCGCTGTGCGAGGTTGCGCACTTCACTGGCGACCACCGCAAAGCCTCGTCCCTGCTCTCCTGCGCGCGCTGCTTCAACAGCTGCATTCAATGCCAGGATATTCGTCTGGAAGGCGATCCCATCGATGACGCTGATGATGTCGCTGATGCGGCGCGAACTGGCCGTAATATCTCCCATGGTGCTGACCACCTGTGCGACGACGGTGCCGCCATGCTCGGCGGCGGCGCGTGCTGTAGAGGCAAGCTGGCTGGCCTCCTGAGCGGTGTCCGAGTTTTGCTGCACGGTCGCCGTCATTTCCTCCATCGACGCTGCGCTGCGCTGCAGGTTGCTGGACTGCTGCTCTGTGCGGTGCGAGAGGTCGGTGTTACCCGCTGCAATCTCTTGGGATCCAGATTCGATGGCGGTGGCGGAGGCTCGGACGCGGCTCACGATATTGGCCAGCGCGCCCTGCATATCGCTGAGGGATGCCAGCACGCTGTCAGGAGGAGCGCTGGACGCGCCTTCCACTGCATTCAGGTTGCCCGAGGCGACAAGTCTCGCGGCCGCACGCAGCTGCACGGGGTCTGCGCCCAGGGATCGCATGAGGCTGCGATTGATCAGTGTGGCCAGCGCAATCGCTGCTGCAATGGCGGTCACGGAAGCCAGCACGAGCTGGATTCGCTTGGATCTGAATTTCTCCGCTGATTTTTTGATTTCTTGCGCACCGGATGTAGCGATCAGTTTTGTGTAGTCCGATGTGGTGCCGATCAACTGCTTGAGCAGTGGCTGGCACTCGGCGTTCATTTTTGCGGTCGCCTCTTCCTTTTGCCCTGCCAGGGCTTTCGCCACGATGTCCAGCGCTACGGGCCCGTACCGCTCCTCCAGCTTTTCCAGCTTGTCGAACAGGCCACGCTCTTCGGCTGTTACGTCCTTAGCGTTCGCCAGTGTCGTCTTGAGTGTAGCCAGGCGCTCCTGCACGCGGTCGTGTGCCGCTTTGACGGCTTCCGTTTCCAAGCGCACATCTTCAGGGCCGTTCAGCAGGATCAGGTTGCGTGCGGAAATAGCGCGCGCACTGGCTGCAGCGCGTATGTCGCGCGCCAAGCCGCCACGGCTGAATTCATCACTGACGAAGTTGTCGAAGTCCTTTTGTGATTCGCTCAAACTCACTACCGACAGGACGGACACGCCGATCAAGATGGTGACCAGCACGGAGAACGCAATGAACAACTTGCGGGAGACGGTTTGATTGTGGAAGTTCATTGAGGAAACCTCTTGAGAGCCTGTGTCGGCACTTGGCGCGGGAAATGCCGCAATGAACCAATTGTGACCAAAATAATCATTTATATCAATTTGATCAGAATTTCTGACCATGAAGGCTGGGCTTTCCGTTTGCCTGCCGACAAAATATGGCTTTTGTGGCAACACTTTGGACAGTTGTGTTGTCTTCTTTTGAGTGCACGCACGTATCCAAGGCGATCTGGCCCTTGGTTGTCCTGAGGCGTCGCCCGGCTGATGGATGAGGCGCCGCATGGCAGCTTTGCTGCGTTGAGCGTTCCCCGATGGAGGGCGATTTCAACCCAACGAGGGTGCACTATCAGTTTCCGTGCCTGAAGTTGGCCCGGGAAGCAGTTGCCCAGGCCTTGCAGGCCGTGTGCTCACAAGCCCCGCTCCACCATGTCCAGCAGCCGCTGGCTCAGCGCGTCCAGCGTCTGCTGGGGTGTGCCGCGCAGTGGCCCGTCGATGGCGAGCAGCGCCATGCCGTGCACGGTGGACCAGGCCAGATATTCGGCACCGGGGCGCCGTGCGGCGGGCAGTGCGCCTGCGGCCACTAGGTCATCCAGCGCCGCGCTCAGGTGCTCGAAGGGGTTGAGCCCCGTGGCGCCGCCCATGGCCGGGTCGGGCTGTTGCTGCACGGTGAAGCGGCCGCCGAACGCGGTGCGGAACAGGCCCGTCTCGGCCTGGGCAAAGCGCAGGTAGCCCGCGCCCACGGCGCGCACCTTCGCGTGGGCCTGCTGGGTGGCGGTGCCGGTGGCGGGCACCTGGGCCAGCTCGGCCTCCATGAAGCGTGCAGCGGCGGCCACGGCGGCGGCGCGCACGGCGCCCAGCAGGTCGTCGCGGTTGGCAAAGTGGCGGTAGGCCGCGTTGGGCGCCACACCTGCGCGGCGCGTGGCCTCGCGCAGCACCACGGCGTCGGGGCCGCCCTGGCGGGCCAGTTCGATGCCCGCGTCCAGCAGTGCGCGGCGCAGGTCGCCATGGCGGTAGGTGCTGCGGGCCGCAGCGCGGGCCGGTTCGGGCGTGTTGCCGGTGGTTACGTGCATGTTGTTCTGGATGTGGACAGTGTCCATTATCTTTGTTATGGTTTGTGGACGGTGTTCACAATTGCGCGCCGACCCCCTTTTTTGCTCCCAACCCCTGCCAGGAGACCCCCATGAAAGTCGAGCCCTATCTGATATTTGAAGGCCGCTGCGAAGAGGCGCTGGATTTCTACCGCCGTGCGCTGGGCGCCCAGGTCAAGCTGCTCATGCGCTACAAGGACAACCCCGATCCGGCCGGTGCCCCGGGCTGTGCGGACGGCAGCGGCGGCGGGCCCACGCCCGAGATGGTGATGCACGCCGAGTTTTCCGTCGGCCAGACCACGCTGATGGCGTCGGACGGCATGGGCTCGGGCAAGGCGAAGTTCGAGGGCATCTCGCTGGCCCTGAGCCCCGCCAGCGTGGCCGATGCCGAGCGCCTGTTCCATGCGCTGGCCGACGGTGGCCAGGTGCAGATGCCGCTGGGCAAGACCTTCTTCTCGCAGGCCTTCGGCATGGTGGCCGACCGCTTTGGCGTGCCGTGGATGGTGGTGGGGCCGGAGTGAACGTGCTCGCGCGCTGGCCCCGCATCCATCCAACCGTTCTTTCCACTTCCGTTGATCGTTTCACTCCAGGAGACACCCATGATGAATCCCGAACCCCATGCCATGCACCGCTGGCTACAGCAGTTGCTGGGCCACTGGACCAGCACCTCCAGCTGCGACGCGCCGCCCGGCGGGTCGGCCGAACAATCCGTGGGCGCCGAGCACGGCCGTGCGCTGGGCGATCTGTGGGTGATCCTGGAAGGCACGGGCACCATGCCCGATGGCGGCGAGGCGCGCATGCAGATGACGCTGGGCTACGACCCCGAGAAGCAGGTGTTTCTGGGCACCTGGGTGGGCTCGATGATGAGCCACATGTGGATCTATCGGGGCACGCTCGATGCCGACCAGAAGGTGCTGACGCTGGAGACCGAGGGCCCAAGCTTCAAGGGCGACGGCAAGACGGCGCGCTATCGCGATGTGATCACCATCGTGGGGCCGGGCGAGCGCACGCTGACCTCGTTTGGCGAGCAACCCGACGGCAGCTGGAACCAGATCATGCAAGCAAACTATGTAAAAACCGCCTGAGCCGCTGCGCGGCGTCCCCCTCAAAGGGGGACGCACCCGGTGGACTGGCCGAGCCAGATCCACGGGTGCACGGGCGGTGCGCCGCGCCAGTTGCTGACGCCGCGCGCGTGACAAACTGTGGGGCGCGTCCTCGGCGCTTTCCACATTCCCATTGACCTCCATGACCCTCTCCATCGAAGGCCGCGCACGCTGGCCCGCGCTCATCCTGCTGTGCCTGGGCGAGCTGATGATCGTGCTCGACACCACCATCGTGAACGTGGCGCTGCCCAGCATCAAGGCCGACCTGGGTTTTACCGAGACATCGCTGGTGTGGGTGGTCAACGCCTACATGCTGACCTTTGGCGGCTGCCTGCTGCTGGGCGGGCGGCTGGGGGACTTGTATGGCCACCGGCGGCTGTTCCTCGCGGGCATCACCTTGTTCACCCTCGCGTCGCTGGGCTGCGGGCTGGCCCACACGCAGGGGCTGCTGGTGGCGGCGCGTGCGGTGCAGGGTGTGGGCGGGGCGGTGGTGTCGGCCGTGGCGCTGTCGCTCATCATGAATCTGTTCACCGAACCCGGCGAGCGCGCGCGGGCCATGGGGGTGTATGGCTTTGTGTGCGCGGGCGGCGGCAGCATTGGTGTGCTGCTGGGTGGAGTGCTTACCAGTGCATTGAGCTGGCACTGGATCTTTTTGGTCAACATCCCCGTGGGCGTGGCGATCTACGCGGCCTGCCTGGTGCTGCTGCCGGGCGGCAAGGGGCAGGCGCACGGGCAGCGGCTGGATGTGGCGGGCGCGGTCACCATCACCGCGTCGCTGATGCTGGCGGTGTACGCCATCGTCAACGGCAACGAGGCGGGTTGGACTTCGCTGCAGTCGCTGGGCCTGCTGGGCGCCTCGGCGGCGCTGCTGCTGGTGTTTCTGTACATTGAATCGCATGTGGCCGCGCCGCTGGTGCCGCTGGCCTTGCTGCGGCTGCGCAACCTGGCGATCTCCAATGTGGTGGGCGTGTTGTGGGCAGCGGGGATGTTTGCGTGGTTCTTTCTGTCGGCGCTGTACATGCAGCTGGTGCTGGGCTACGACGCGATGCAGGTGGGCCTGGCGTTCCTGCCGTCCAACCTCATCATGGCGGGCTGCTCGCTGGGGCTGTCGGCCTGGGTGGTGATGCGCTATGGCATCCGCAGCACGCTGGGCTGGGGCCTGATGCTGGCCACCGTGGGGCTGGCGCTGTTTGCGCTGGCGCCGGTGGACGGCCAGTTTGTGCTGCATGTGCTGCCCGGCATGGTGCTGCTGGGCGTGGGGGCGGGCATTGCGCTCAACCCGCTGCTGCTGGCCGCCATGGGCGATGTGAAGCCCGAGGACTCGGGCCTCGCATCCGGCGTGGTTAACACGGCCTTCATGATGGGCGGCGCGCTGGGCCTGGCGGTGCTGGCCAGCCTGGCCGATGCCCGGACCGGGGCGCTGCGCGAGGCGGGCGCATCGGCGCCGATGGCGCTGAACGGCGGCTACCAGCTGGCCTTCTGGGTGGCGGCGGCGGGATCGCTGGTGGCGGCGCTGCTGGGTGGCCTGGTGCTGCGGCCTGCGCAGCCGCCGGGGACGGGGGCGCAGGGGGCGCTGCACTGAGAAAAGATTGCTATCAAAAGTGAAGCTATTGGGGCAATGCCAGCAGGCGGAAGGGCCGAATTTCATTCAGATCCTGTGCTGTGTACACCTGCCAGGGCTGCCCCACTGTCCTGTTCGGTGGACCCCACTGTTCCACGCAGCGCACTTCTGCTCAGGCACCATTGGCGCCATATTCCACAGGCATGCCGCCCGATAGTGGCGGTGCACAACCCAAGGAGCCTTCCATGCCCTCGTCCACTTCTGCCGTTGCCCCCCTGCTGCCCATCGTGCGTGCGCAGCTGCTGGGCCCGCAGTGGCCCACGATGGACCCGTTTCTTTTCTGCGCCCACCACGACGATGCCTACCCCGCAGGCAACGGCGCCTTTGCGCCCGCCGTGCCCATCGACGACCGCCAGATCGGCAGCGACTTCAGCCGCAAGGATGGCTGGAGCATGTACCACGGCGACCCGGTGCCCGGCTTTCCCGGCCACCCGCACCGGGGCTTTGAAACGGTGACGCTGGTGCGCAAAGGCCTCATCGACCATTCCGACTCGCTGGGCGCCGCCGCGCGGTTTGGCGGGGGCGATGTGCAGTGGGTCACGGCGGGCAAGGGCATCGTGCACTCCGAGATGTTCCCGCTGCTCAACGCCGACGGGCCGAACCCGCTCGAACTCTTCCAGATCTGGCTGAACCTGCCCGCGCGCAACAAGATGGTGGAGCCGCACTTCACCATGCTGTGGAACGAGCGCATCCCGCGCCTGGTGCATGCCGACGCCGCAGGCCGCAAGACCACGGTGACAGTGGTGGCCGGTGCGCTGCCCGGCGCACCTGATCCGCTGTCGCCGCCGCCCGAGTCCTGGGCCTCGCAGCCCGAGGGCGATGTGGCGATCTGGACGCTGCACCTGGAGCCCGGCGCCGAGTGGACCTTGCCCTCAGCCAAGGGAGCGCAGGGTGCGAATGGCGACGAAGGCACGCAGCGCATGCTGTACTTCTTTGTGGGCGACAGCCTGCGCGTGGGCCCGCAGGACGTAGACCGCCACGCCGCGCTGCAGGTGCGCGCTGGTGAGGACTGGCTGCTGACCAACACCGGCACCACCGCCGTGGAATGCCTGGTGCTGCAGGGCCGGCCCATTGCCGAGCCCGTGGCGCAGTACGGCCCGTTTGTGATGAACACGCAGGCCGAGATCATGCAGGCCATGAACGACTACCGCCGCACCCAGTTTGGCGGCTGGCCTTGGGCCCAGCAGGACCCGGTTCACGGCGCCACACCGCGCCGGTTTGCGCGCTACCCCGGGCAGACCGAGGAAGAGCGCCCGGCCGAAAGCGCGGCTGCTTAGCCCGCCCGCGACGGGTGGAAACGCGGGTCGTGGACAATCCACGGTCCCGATCCGCGTTGTTATGCAAGACCTATGAACATCACCAAAGACTCCGCCGTCACCATCAGCTACAAGGTGACCACGCCCCAGGGCAAGCCGCTGGACGCGGGCCACCTGGCCTACCTGCACGGCGGCTATGAAAACATCTTCCCCAAGGTCGAAGCCGCGCTCGAAGGCCAGGCGGTGGGCTTCAGCACCACGCTGCAGCTGGCCGTGGAGGACGCGTTCGGCGCGCGCGACGAGAGCCTGGTGCGCACCATTCCCAAGAGCGAGTTCCCGCCCGGCGTGAAGGTCGGCGGCCAGCTGCAGGGCGTGGGCAACGACGGCCAGCCCGCCGTGTTCAACGTGGTCAAGATCAAGGGCCCCGAAGTGCACCTGGATGGCAACCACCCGCTGGCAGGCCAGGCCCTGGTATTCAGCTGCAAGGTGACCGAAGTGCGCGCGGCGTCGGCCGAAGAAGTCGCCCACCGCCATGTGCATGGCGGCCATGGCCACCACCATTGAGCCAGCAGGTTCTGTAGTGCAAGGATTCAAGGACCGACTCGGCTACGCGCTGATAGGCGCTTTCTTCGGCGCTCTGGTTGGATTGCTCGGCTGGTGGGTCTATGGATTCGCGCACACCCTGCGCTATCGAGGCCCTGGTATAGACCCGCTGCTGCGTCAATGGATAGTGCTTGGCAGCGTCATTTTTGCTGCGCTGGGCTTCATCCTGCGCGAGCGCGCTGCCGATGTGGTGGCTGGCGCGCTGTCTGCGGTGCTTGGGTCCGAGCCGACCAGCGTATCCGCGCGCGTGGGCTCTGCCGTGCTGCGTGGCGTTGTGCTGGTGATTGTGGTGGCATTGATTTGGATGTTGAACCAGAACAAAGGGTAGTTTGTGGTGGTCGGTACAGACGTGCCGCCGTATTTCTACATCCAACCTGCAGAGGCCCATCTTGCGGCGCTGGCTGAGGGCGCAGCGGCAGCCGTGGAGCGCGGCATTATCAATGAGGCCTGCTTCAGCATTCAGCCCATGTGAATGCCCAGGTCCTGGCATCCCCGCCCCAAGCTGATCGGCAGCTCCGTTGCAACGAATTCCTGACGCGTGCCAGTGAGAAGAAGGCCGATTGATTGGAGCGCAAGAGCGATCAGAAACACTTCTAAAAATCAGCGCCCTTTCCGGCGCAAGCCCCGGCCCTGCAGCACGGGCTCGGCCGCCAGTCGCTCGCGCGCAAACTCCACAAACGCCCGCACCTTGGCGGGCGCGCGCCGCCCGGCGGGGTAGACGATGTGCACGGGCACCGGCGGGGGCTCGAATGCCGCCAGCACAATGCGCAGCCGCCCCGCGCGCAGGCTGGCTGCGGCCTGGTAGGCCAGGCAGCGTGTGAGGCCCAGGCCCGCCTCGGCAGCGGCAATGTCCACCTCGTTGGCGTTGCTGATCCATGCGATCTGTGGCTGGCCCACCAGTCCGTTGCCAAACTTCCAGGGCGCGGCGGCCCGGGCCTCGAACGAGAACGCAATCGCCCGGTGCTGCACCAGGTCCTGCGGGTGCTGCGGCTCGCCGTGGCGCGCCAGGTACTCGGGCGACGCCACCACCAGATGCCGCAGCGCGCCCACGGGCAGGGCGGTGAGGCCCGAATCCGGCAGGTGGGCAATGCGCACGGCCACATCCATGTCTTCTTCCAGCAGGTGCACCAGGCGGTTCACAAACAGCGTGCGCGCCTGCACGCGCGGCTGGGCCTGCAAGAAGCTCTGCACGATGGGCGCCACATGCTGGATGCCAAACATCTGCGGCGCGGTGATGGACAGCAGCCCCTGTGGCTGCACTTGCGCGCCGCTGGCGGTCTGCTCGGCCTCGGCCAGGTCGCTCAGGATGGGGCGGCAGTCGGCCAGAAAACGCTCGCCCGCCTCCGTCAGCCGCACCCAACGCGTGCTGCGCTGAAACAGCAGCACACCGAGCCGCGCCTCCAGCGCCGCAATGGCGCGCGTGACGGCCGCCGCCGAACAGCCCAGGCGCCGCCCCGCCACGGCAAAGCCGCCCGCATCGGCCACGGTCACAAAGCAGCGCAGGGTGTCGAGGTGGTCCATTGTTGCGTTTCACGAAATTCTGAAAGCCGCACTATCGCTATTCACGCTGTAGAGCGCAATAGATAAGGTTGAGCCCTTCTTTCCACGCCGTTTTGACAAGGACTCGCCCCATGACATCCGCCCCCCTTCCTGCCGCCCCGCTCACGCTGCACCGCACGGCCATCTCCGGCCACTGCCACCGCGTGGAGTTGCTGCTGTCCCTGCTCGGCCTGCCGTATCGGCTGGTGGAGGTGAACCTGCTGCAGGGCGAGCACCAGTTGCCCGCGCACCGCGCGCTGAACCCGCTGGGCCAGGTGCCCGTGCTGGTGGATGGCGAGGTGGTGCTGAGCGACAGCAATGCCATCCTGGTCTACCTGGTGCAGCGCTACGCGCCCGGCAGCGCATGGATGCCGCAGGACCCGGTGGGCCAGGCGCAGCTGCAGCGCTGGTTCAGTCTGGCGGCGGGCTTTCTGGCGCCGGGCATCGGTGGGCCGCGTTTTGCCACGCTGACCGGCAAGCCCATCAACGAGGTGGCGCAGGCCCAGGGCCGGCGGCTGCTGGACTTCATGGAATCCGAGCTGCAGGGGCGTGGCTGGTTGCTGGGCGGTGCTGCGCCCAGCCTGGCTGATGTGGCGATGATCAGCTACACCTCGCAGGCGCACCTGGCGGGCCTGCCTCTGCCTGCCGCCTACCCGCGCATTGCCGCCTGGGTGGCGCGCGTGCAGGCGCTGCCCGGCTATGTGCCGCTGCTGGACCACCTCAGCGGGTTGACTCCCCAGCCTGCGGAGGCCGTATGACCGCCCTGCCCGCAGGCGGCAGCGAAGGACCCGCCCCCAGCGCCTGGCACGCCGGTGAACAGGCGCTGCAAGCCCGCGCTGGCGTGCACGAGCGCATGGCCGCCGTGGGCGAGGTGGTGGTGCGCGACCACATGCCCGACCAGCACCGCGAGCTGTTCGAAAAGCTGCCCACGCTGCTGCTGGGTGCCATCGACGCGCAGGGCCAGCCCTGGGCCACCATGCTGGCGGGCCCGCCCGGCTTTGTGCACACGCCCCACGCGCAGCGCATGGATGTGGGCGCCGCCATCGACGCGGCCGACCCGGTGATGGCGGCGCTGGCCGCGCACGGCACTGGCGCGCCCGTGGGCGTGCTGGGGCTGGAGCCGCACACGCGCCGCCGCAACCGCATGAACGGCCATGTGGTGCGATGGGGGGCGCAGCAGGGCCTGTCGATCACGGTGGCGCAGAGCTTTGGCAACTGCCCCAAGTACATCCAGGCGCGTGCGCCGGGCCTGCGCGCCGCCGTCGCACCACCGCAGCCTGCGCAGGCGCTGGGCCCAGCGCTGGATGCCGACGCGCTGGCCCTCATTGCGCGCAGCGACACGCTGTTCATCGCCAGCGCCTCGGCCGCCCGGCCCGGTGCGCAGCGAGGCGAGGGCGTGGACATCTCCCACCGGGGTGGCGAGCCCGGCTTTGTGCAGGCGAAGCACACCGCAGAAGGCATGGAGCTGTGGCTGCCCGACTATCCTGGCAACCTGTTCTTCAACACCTTGGGCAACCTCGCGCAGCACCCGCTGGCCGGGCTGCTGTGGGTGGACTACGAAGACGGCGGCCTGCTGCACGTGGCCGCGCGCGCCGAGCTGCTGTGGAGCGAGGCCGACCGTGCGCCCTGGCCCGGCGCGCAGCGCGTGCTGCGGCTGCAGGTGCTGGGCGGGGTGTGGCGCGCACAGGCACTGCCCTGGCGGTGGACGGTGGCGCAGCCCGCGCCGCAGTTCCAGGCGATGCGCCAGGCCGCTACGGCAGCACCTGCGGCGCCGGGCGCTTGAGGGGCGCAATCGCCTTGCGTGGCGTGGTGGGCTCGGCCGCCACCATCTGCGCGCTGCGCTCGTGCGCGGTCTGCGCCAGCTCGGTGATGAGCGCGGCTTCGGGCAGGTTGTGCCAATAGCGCGTGGGCATCTCTTTTTTCATCATGTTCAGCTTGAGCCGTGCGGGGTTGAAGATGTGGCGGTAGTAGGTGAGCCACAGCGCCTCGCCCGCATCGGGTGGCGGTGCATCGCTGCGTTGCGCACCCGGGCCGGTGTGCAGCTGCTGCCCGTCCCAGCGCACGCTGGCGTCGGGCGTGAGGATGGCCCAGCGCATCTGCGTGAAGCGGCGGATGAAGAAGCCCGCGTTGGCCACGGTGATGTAGTGGTCGGGCTCGAACCAGGCCATGTGCAGGGTGTTGCCGTCAGGCTCCACCACAGGCCGAAAGCGCACAAAGGCGTGCATCTTGTGTTTGTCGCGCCCCACGGCGCGGACCATGTGGTGGGCCAGCATGCGGTCCGCGTCCAGCGGGTCGTGCCGCGCGGCTTCGGCCTCCGCGCCGCCTTGCGCCATGCGCCACAGCAGGCGGTACATCAGTGCAAAGCGGGCCGGGTCGCGGTGCAGGATGAGCTGCTCGCACAGGTGCACAAAGTCGGGGGGTACGCGCAGCGGCGGCGCATCGGGGGACGGGCTGGGCAAGGTGTGGCTGGCTGCAGGCTCGGGCGCGAACAGGTCTTCCGCGGCATCCGCCGGGCTGCGCCAGTCCACCGCCTGCGGGGGCACGTTGGCTTGCACCAGGGCGCGTGCGGCGGTGCGAAAACCGGGCCAGTCGGTGGCGTGGTCCAGCGTGACGGTGTGGCGCTGCATGCGGGTCGCTCCAGCTCAGAACAGGCTGCGCTGCACCGGCGGCGGCGCCAGCTGCGCGGCGAGGTCGGCAGCGTCCAGCGCACGGCCGGGGCGGTAATCGGCCGCCTCCACAAACGGCAGCACTTTCTTGAGCGGCACATGCAGCCGAGCCAGGTCGGCATGCCGCAGGCGGCGCACGTGGCGGGCGGCCAGCAGGCGCTCCACCGTCTGCACGCCAAAGCCGGGCACGCGCAGCAGCAGCTCGCGCGGGGCGGTGTTGAGGTTGACCGGAAAGCGCTCGCGGTGCGCCAGCGCCCAGGCCAGCTTGGGGTCCATGTCCAGCGCGAGCATGCCCACCATACCTCCGGGGGCGCCTTGGCTGGGCGGCACGATCTCGTCGTGCGTGAAGCCATAGAAGCGCATCAGCCAGTCGGCCTGGTACAGCCGGTGCTCGCGCACCGTGGGCGGCGCAGCCAGCGGCAGGGCGCGTGCCGCATCGGGGATGGGGCTGAAGGCCGAGTAGTACACGCGCCGCAGCCGGTGCACGCCGTACAGCCGCGCGCTGGTCGCCAGGATGGTGCGGTCGTCCGTGGCATCTGCCCCCACGATCATCTGCGTGCTTTGCCCGCCGGGCGCAAACAGCGGCGCGCTGGCCCGGCGCGTGGTGCGCGACTGCGGCATGGACACGATGGCCTGCGCGGCTTGCTCCTTGCGCGCCGCACGCGATTCGCCAATGTGCACCGCCATGCGGGCCATGGACCGGTCGATGGCGGCGCTGTTTTTCTCCGGCGCCAGGGCGGTGAGGCCCTCGGCCGTGGGCAGCTCGATGTTGATGGACAGGCGGTCGGCATAGCGGCCAGCGCGCTGCATCAGTTCGGGCGACGCGTCGGGAATGGTTTTGAGGTGGATGTAGCCGCGAAAGTCGTGCTCCTCGCGCAGCACGCGGGCCACTTCCACCACCTGCTCCATGGTGTAGTCGGGGCTCTGGATGATGCCGCTGGACAGGAACAGCCCCTCGATGCAATTGCGGCGGTAAAAGTCGAGCGTGAGCTGCACTACCTCATCGACCGTGAAGCGTGCGCGGGGCACGTTGCTGGTGACGCGGTTCACGCAGTACAGGCAGTCGTACTGGCAGAAGTTGGTGAGCAGAATCTTGAGCAGCGAGATGCAGCGCCCGTCGGGCGCGTAGCTGTGGCAGATACCCATGCCCTCGGTGGAGCCCATGCCGCGCCCGCCCACTGAGTTGCGCGGCGCAGCACCGCTGGATGCACACGAGGCGTCGTACTTGGCTGCATCGGCCAGGATGGCGAGTTTGGACTGTAAATTCACTGGATGAATTTACAGTAAACACAATGCCTGATGCCAGTCTGTGGGAAAGCTGAGAGAGGTCAATACTCCTGAATTGATAGCTGCTTGCGCATGATGGATGGGCGCAGGCAGCCAAAAATGCTTGAACTTGACGAGGTCAGACCGTTTCCAGCGCCATCACGGCCGTCGCCGTGTTCGAGATCGGGATGTGGTAGTTGCTGTGCACCCGTCGCACGCCCGCGCTGGCGGTGGCCAGCGCCCCGCGCATGGCCAGCCACATCAGCAGCTCCACGCCCTGGGTGCCGGTCTTTTCCACCAGCTCGTGCACGCTGAACTGCGTGGCCCACTCGGGGTTGGTGGTCAGGCTCTCGATGAACTGCAGGTCAAACGCCTTGTTGATGAAGCCTGCGCGTTCGCCGTCAAGCTGGTGCGAAAGGCCGCCCGACGCAATCACCGCCACCTTCTTGTCGCTGTCCCAGCTCTGGATGGCCTGTCCCACGGCCTTGCCCAGCGCGTAGCAGCGCCTGGCCGACGGCAGCGGGAACTGCACGGTGTTGATGCACACCGGCACCACCGTCACGGGGCAATCGCCCCCGGGCCAGAAGAGCTTGAGCGGCAGCGTGCAGGCGTGGTCCACCAGCATCTCCTGGCAGGTGGTCACGTCAAACTCTTGCTCGATCAGCGTGTTGATGAGGTGCCACGACAAGTCCACCTCGCCTTTGAACGGCGGCAGCGTGGGGATGCCCCAGCCCTCGTCCGCGTTGTTGTATTCGGCCGCAGCGCCCACGGCAAAGGTCGGCATCTTGTCGAGGAAGAAGTTCAGGCCGTGGTCGTTGTAGAACATCACCACCACGTCGGGCTGCTTCTCACTCAGCCACTGGCGGATGGGCGGAAAGCCGTCGAAGAAGGGCTTCCAGTACGGCTCGTTTTGCAGGCCCTTGTGGATGGCGTTGCCAATGGCCGGAATGTGCGAGGTGCCGAGGCCGCCGATGAGTTGTGCCATGTGATGTCTCCTTATTTGCCCGCTGCGACCAGCATGGCTTTGAATTCGTCCTTGGTCATGCCCGTCTGCTGTGCGCCGATGTCCTGCATGTCCAGCTTGAAGATGCCAGCAAACTTGGCCAGGTAGTAGGCGTTGCCACCTGCGGCAATCAGCTGCAGCACGTTCTTGGCGCGGATGGCGGCGGCCTGCTGCTCGTTCAGGCCGTACTTGCGCATGTACGCCTCTTCGTCGGCCAGAAAGGCCTTGCGATTGGCCTCGTCGTTGAACGAAAAGCACATCTTGTTCAGCGCATAGCCCTTGCGGGCCTGGTCGCCATCGAACGGCGTGGTGCCGGGGATCGGGGGCAGTGGGGAAGGCATGGAAGTCTCCGGGGCTTGATGTAAGTCAGCCCGCAGTGTCGCGATGCCATTGCCAAAGATGAAGCCTGAAAACATCATCGAATGCATGAGCAATTTCGATGGATCAGCGCTGGACGGCCACCTGCTCAAGCTGCTGCTGGCCGTGCTGGAGACGGGCAGCATCACGGCGGCGGCTGATCGCCTGGGCGTCACCCAGTCGGCCGTGAGCCACCTGCTCGACAAGCTGCGCGCCATTACCGGCGACCCGCTGTTTGTGAAGCGCGGGCGCGGCATCGTGCCCACCGCACGGGCCGAAGCGCTGGCCCAGCCCGCGCGCGACATGCTGCACCAGATGCAGCTCTTTGCCCAAGGGGCCGAGTTTGATCCTGCCGCGTGGCAGACCGAGCTGACGATTGCGGCGAACGACTTTCAGCGTGATTTGCTGTTGCCCGCACTGGCCATGCGCCTGCGCACCGCAGCGCCGGGCGTCACGCTGCGTATCTTGCCCAGCGGCGCGCCCAGCGCGGAGCTGCTGCGGTCTGACGCGTGCCAACTGGTCATCAGCCCCCGTCCGCCCGATGGCACGGACATCGTGCAAAAGCGTTTGTTTGAAGACCAGTACCGCGTGTTCTACGACGCCAGCGTGCGCAGCGCCCCCGCCACCGAGGCCGACTACCTGGCCGCCGACCACACCACTGTGGCCTACGAGGCGCACCGGGGGTTGGACTTGGACCGCCAGCTGCTGGCCCGTGGCGTGCGCCGCCGCTTTGCGGTGCGCGTGCCGGGTTTTGCGGCGCTACCAGCCTTTGTGCGCGGCACGGCGCTGCTCACCACCGCGCCCTCGCTGCTGGCCCGCACGGCCTTGGCAGGTCTGGCCAGTGCGCCCGTGCCGGTGGTGTGCCCGGCCATGCCGATGTATTTGATCTGGCATGTGCGGTACCAGCAGGATGCGGCGCACCGGTGGCTGCGGGGGGAGGTGGAGGGAGTGGTGGGGCCGGTGTTAACGCTGCGATGTGACGCAAACCGAAAGTAGATTGTCCAATTGCATCGGGTTCCGTCTGGCCCGACTTGGGTCGCCAATACAGCGGGTCTCAACAGATAGATTGGCGAAAAGCGAAAACGCCCCTTTGAAAGGGGCGTTTTCTATTGTTGGTGGGGGCGGGCTCTCTTTGGACCTAAGACAACCAGTTCATCACAGTGACCTCCATGCAGTGTCCAGTGCGCATACCCCCAGAATCCCCGCGCCCTTTCGATTGCTTTGCAGCTTGAATTTGACTTTCATTTTTCCTCCTTTGATTTCTGATTGATCTCCAGGGAGAGATCGAACACCATAAAAAAGGCGGCAATGATCACCAGACACGTGCTGAAGAGGCCCCCCGTGATTGGCATGGTCGCCACGGCACCGAAGACTTGACTGCCCGCATCCTAGACGCTGTTTTGGATCGATGCAAGGCATTTGCAGTTGATCTAGTCAGCAGAGCTACGGATTGTTTTTCTCCTCGGCCCTGTCCCTGCGCAGCGCGCCGCGCAACAGCCGCGTTGCCCGGTCCCGCAACCCCACCGGCTTACCCGGCCGTACCGGGTGCTTGCGTGCCTCCACGCACGCCGCCAGAAAGTCCTGCAGGATGGCCGTGTCGTCCAGCGTGTCCGAGCCCTGTTTGTGGAACTCCGGGTGCCACTGCGTGGCCGCAATGTAGCCGCGCCCGGGCGCAGGCTTGAGGCGGATGGCCTCGGGCACGCCATCGGGCTCGCTCAGGGCCTCGACCTCGAACTCGGGGGCCAGGCGCTTGATGCCCTGGTGGTGAATGCTGTTCACGCGCGCGCGGGGTGCGTCGGGGTAGAGCTGGGCCAAGCGTGAGCCGGGCACGATCTGGATGTCGTGGAAATGCTGGTCGTAGGTGGTGGCGTTGCGGTGCTGCAGCGCGCCCGGGTGCTGGGTCTCGATGTCCTGGTACAGCGCGCCGCCAAAGGCCACGTTGATGAGCTGCAGGCCCCGGCACACGCCAAAGATGGGCTTGCCCACTTCGGCAAAGGCCTTGACCAGGGCCAGGTCGTAGATGTCGCGCACGCGGTCACCCACCCACTCTTCGCGCAGGGGCTCCTCACCATAGTTGCCGGGCCACACATCGGCGCCGCCGTGCATCACCACGCCATCGAGCCACTCGGCATAGTGCTGCAGCGTCACATCGCCGCGCGCCGTCTCGCCGGTGGGGCAGGGCACCATCACCACGATGGCGCCGGACGACATGATCCAGTGCGCGATGGATTGCTCCACATACTGCAGCGTCTTGTTGGTGAACAGCGGGCGGGTGGGGTCGGCGTGCTGGAAACAGGCCGACAGGCCGATCTTGAGGCGGGGGGCAGCGGGCATGGCAAAAGGCTCCGGGCGGCACACGCAGGGCGTGGCGGGCAACAAGAAGAAGGGGGTGGAGGGAGGGGCGAAAGGCCCCCACGGGTTTGTTTGTATCACCGCCTTCTTGGGCCGTCTGTAGGAAAGGGCCGTGCGGGGCAGGCTTCGCCGCTGCGCGGCCCTTTCGTCTGTTACGCGGTGCTACGAAATGTGGCTTTCTTCATGAAACGCGCGGCAGAGGCCCGTGCGCCGAGGGGCTGGAGCGCAGGGCGCTCGCGATAATTTCTGTTTGCCGGGTGCTGAGAGCCTGTTCAAAGCCTTTTTGGAGATCGCATTGGAGTGCAATCGGGATGAGTGGAAGCTTCGGATGCGCCGCATGGGCTCATGCCCATGCAAGCCGCCGAGGCTTCCAATCGCCCGATTTCACTCCAACCCTTCGGGCAAGTGCCTTGCCGGGCGGTCTGCGGCGTTGCGGCGCTTGTGGATAGCCAGGCTATCCACTGCGCACCGCGCCTAGCATCCCATCCCGGCAAGGTACTTGTGCGACTCCAAAAAGGCTTTGAACAGGCTCTGAGGCCCCGGCGAAGTTGATGTGTTTCCTGCCTTCCGCGAAAGCCCCACATGCACCAAAAGAAAAATCGCCTGCCCGCCCTCACCACGCTTGCGGCACTGGCCGCCATGGCCTGGCCCCAGTTCGCCCAGGCCGTTGTGCCCCCAGGTGCCGCCGCCGAGATCGTGAGCCTGCAAGGCACGGGCGACCAGCGCGCCGCCGCTGCGGCCGACTGGGGCCCCGCGCGCCTGGCGCAGCCGCTGGCCACGGGTGACTTTGTGCGCACGCGCCAGGCAGCGCGCATGGCGCTGCTGTTTGCCGACGACACACAACTGCGCCTGCACCAGAACACGGTGCTGCAGGTCAAGGGCGTGGCCACCCCTGCCCAGCCGGTGACCACCTTGCTGCTCAATGCGGGCCGCGCCTGGACCCAGACCAAACGCGCCGATGGCAGCCGCCTGAACCTGGAGACCCCTGCGGCCACGGCTGCGATCCGGGGCACGGACTGGGACATCAGCGTGGAGGACGATGGCCGCACGCTGATCACGGTGCTCTCGGGCACCGTGGAGTTTTCCAATGCGCAGGGCGCGGTGTCCGTGGGTGCCAACGAGGCGGCCATGGCTGAGGTGGGCAAGGCCCCGGTCAAGCTGGTGCTGAGCCAGCCGCGCGACCGCATCCAGTGGGTGAACGCGCTGCGTGCCGACCCGCTGCCCCACCTGGCCGCCGAGCCCGTGCCCGACACCCTGGCCCCGGTGCGCACCGCGCTCGCGGCCCGCGACCTGGCCGCTGCACGCGCCGCCCTGGCGCAGGCCCGCAGTAGCGGCGCCCCCGCCGCCTGGCTGGCGGTGATGGACGCGGCCATTGCCCTGCAGGCGGGCGACCTGCTGGCCGCGCGCGAGCAACTGGCCCGCCAGGTGGCGCAGCCTGCGGCGCCGCTCCCCGCCTGGCTCATGCAGTCCGACGTGCAGCTGGTGGAGGGCGAAGGCGCCGCAGCCGCCGACACGCTGCGCACGGCTTTGCAGCGCTGGCCCGCCCACCCCGCGCTGACGGCCCAGCTGGCCCGTGTGCTGATGCTGAGCGACCGTGTGGACGAGGCCAGCGCCGCGCTGGCCCCCGTGCAGGCCACGGCCCATGCCGAAGTGGCGCTGGTGCGTGCCGAACTGGCCCGGCGCCGGGGCGATGCGCCCGCCACGCTGGCCGCCTACACCGAGGCCACGCAGCTGGCCGCTGGCGATGCGCGTGCCTGGCAGGGCCTGGGCAGCGCGCATGTGGAGCGCGAAGACCCCCGCCCCGCCCGCGAGAACCTGCAACGCGCACTGGCGCTGTCGCCCCAGCAGCCCGGCGCCTGGGGTGAGCTGGGCACACTCGAAACCTTTGTGAACGAGTTCACCGAAGCCGGTGCGGCCTTTGCCACGGCCCTGGGCGACAACCCGGCGGACTATGTGGCGCTCACCGGCCAGGGCCTGCTGCACCTCAAGCAGGGCCACCCGCAGGCCGCGCTGGATGCGTTCTTGCGCGCGGGCGTGATGGAGCCGCGCTATGCCCGTGCCAAGACCTGGACGGCCGTCGCCTACTACCAGCTGGGCCGCCACCAGGATGCGCTGTCCACCCTGCACCAGGCCATCGTGCTGGACGACAAGGACCCTGTGCCCCACATGCTGCTGGCGCAGATCCACACCGACCTGTTCCAGCCCGGCGAGGCTGTGGAAGCCGCGCGCGCTGCGGTGCAGCGCATGCCCTACCTCAAGTCACTCAACCAAGTCGCCAACGACCAGAAGGGCAGCGCCAACCTGGGTGCGTCGCTGGCCTTTTTTGGCATGGAGGACTGGGCGCTGGAACTGGCGCAGCAGAGCTTTTATCCGTACTGGGGCGGCAGTCACTTGTTCATGGCGGACCGCTATGCGGGCGAGTTCAACAAGAACTCTGCGCTGTTCCAGGGCTTTCTGACTGACCCCATGGCGTTTGGCGCGAGCCAGCGGTACTCCTCGCTTCTGCAGCAGCCGGGGGCGCATGGGGCCGTGGGGGTGACGCTGGACCGCGACCTCTACCGCATGCGGGCCCCCGCCGTCACGCTCAACGGCATGAACAACACCCATGTGCCCGTGTCGTGGTTCTTCAAGGCCCAGTCGGCCCGTGCGAGCGAGTTCCCGTTTGATCTGCAGGTCAACAACGCGCCCGCTGTGCGCGGAGGTTATGGCGATGTGCGGGCGCGTGCCGTCACCATTGGCGCGGGCATGCAGCCCACCGAACGCATCAACCTGTTTGCCTATGTGAACCAGTTCGACATGCGCCTGGCCAGCCAGAACCTGTTCGAGACCGCGCTGGACAACCAGAGCACCCAGGGCGCCGTGGGCCTGGCCTACCGCTGGGGGCCCACCGAGCAGACCTGGATCAAGCTCGGCCGCAGCATGGAGCACATCCTGCTGCAGCGTTACCCCACGCTGTACCTGGAGCCGCCGTTTGTCAGCCTGATGGGCGTGAGCAGCCTGCCCCAGAAACAGTTCAACGACCTGCAACTGCGCCACACGGTGGACACCGCCCCCGGCAGCCGCTGGAGCGTGGCGCTGGAGCATGTGCGCGAGCGCCAGCACAACCTGATCGCAGGCGAGGCCGCCGTGGCGGCCGACATCCCGGGGGTGGGCCCCTTCCGCGACTCTCTTCTGGTGGCCGGCTACAACAACGTGGACCGCCGCTACACCGGCCTGACCCTGGCCACCACCCAGCGCCTGGATGCGGCATGGAATCTGGACGCGGCCCTCGGCCTGCAGCAAATTCGCCACCGGGTGGACGGCCTGACGCAAAGCTACCTGGTGAATCTGGACCACCTGAGCGAAGAGCAGGCACGTCGCGCCGAGATGGAACGGGTAGTCACGCCCCGCGTGGGCCTGGTGTGGCAGCCTGCCGCAGGCACCACGGTGCGCATGGCCTACCAGGACTGGTTGCGGCCGCTCAGTGTGTCCACCCTCACCAGCGTGGAGACGGCGGGCATTCCGGTGGAGGACCGCCTGGTCGAAGCGGGCGGCCGCCACAAGCGTGTGGTGGCGCAGCTGGGCATGGCGCTGGGCCAGAGCACCTTTGTGAGCCTGCGGGCCGACCACCTGCGGGTGCGCAACCCCGGCACCGTGGGCGTGGACCTGCGCACGCCCAGCCTGCCGTTCCTCGAAGAAATGCGCAACGCGCAGATGGTCAACCTCTCGACCACCGACCTGCTGGAAGACACACCCAGCTTCGACTCCGGCACGCTCAAGACCCTGGGCGCAGGTGTCAACCACATGTTCAGCCGCCGCTGGTCAGGCTATGCCAAATATCTGTACCAGGGCAGCGAAAGCCGCAGCTACGACGCCGACGGGGCCGTGGGCCGTATCCCCTACATCCCGCGCCACACGGCCGTGCTGGGCGCCACCTGGGTCGGCCCGCAGCGCTTCTATGTCAGTGGCCGGGCGGTGTACCGGTCAGAGCGGTTTGAGGACAAGGAAAACCTCACGCGCATCGCACCCGGCTGGGGCGTGGACCTGATGGGGTACTGGGAGTCGCAGGACAAACACTGGGTGGTGGGTGTGGCTGCCATGAACCTGTGGGCGCCCAAGTCAGACCGCCGCAAGACCCGCTATGTCCTGGACGCCCGCTACCGCTTCTGACCGGGCCTCGCCCGCCACCTGGCGCAGCCAGCCTTGGTGGCCCCTGGCGGCCTGTCTGCTGGCGCTGCTGCTGGTGGGCGCCGCCACCTTCACGCGCACCTGGCATCTGCTGGAGTTCAAGACCTTTGACGTGCTCACTGCGCTGGTGGCGCCACAGCGCAGCACGCTGCCGGTGGTGATCCTGGCGATTGACGAGCCCACCTTCCAGGAGCTGCAGCAGCCCTGGCCCTTCCCGCGCAGCGTACATGCAGCCCTGTTGCAGCGCTTGCATGCTGACGGCGCCGCTGCCGTGGGGTTTGATGTGGTGTTTGCCGATCCCTCCACCGAGGCCGAGGACGCGGCCCTGGACCGTGCCATTGCCGAGGCGGGCCCGGTGGTGCTGGCCGCCACGCGCGAGAAGATCGACAGCAGCAACGCCGCGCTCTGGCTCGACGTGTTGCCGCTGCAGCGCTTTCTGGATGCGGGCGCCGACGCGGGCGATGCCGGGGTGGAGCCGGACGACGACTTTGTGGTGCGCCGCGCCCCGGTGGCGCGCGAGAGTTTTGCGCTGCGGCTGGCCCAGCGCGCGGCCGAGGCGCGCGGCCAGCAGCGGCCCGCGCTGCGCCATTTCGACTGGATTGGCTACCGAGGGGCGCGCGGCACCTTCGACACGCGCTCGTACTACCAGGCGCTGGAGCCGGGCCTGCTGCCCGCGGGCTTTTTCAAGAACAAGATCGTGCTCGTGGGGCGCTCAGCGCGCACGGCCACCGAGCTGACGCGGTCGCAGGCCGATCTGTTCAACTCGCCGTTTGGCACGGCGGGCGGCGAGCGCCTGTTCCCCGGCGTGGAACTTCAGGCCACGCTGGTGGACAACTACCTCACGGGCGGAGGGCTGCGCAGCGTGCACGAAAGCTGGTCACTGGCCCTGGTGCTGCTGGTGCTGCCCGTGTTGCTGTGGGGCAACCGCAGGCTGCCCCTGGCCGGTGCGGCGGCGCTGGCGGCCGTGCTGGTGGGGGCCATCGCGCTGGGTTCGTGGTGGCTGTTTGCGCGGTTTCAGCTGTGGTGGCCGCCGCTGTTGCCTGCGGCGGCCACAGCGGCGATCTACGGCGGGGCAGCGCTGGCGGGTTATGCGGCGGTGCGCCAGCGCGCGCGCCAGACGCGCGCGATGTTTGCGCAGTATGTGCCGCCCGCCGTGGTGGAGCGTCTCATCGCGCAGCCCGAGCTGATGCGCCTGGGTGGCGAGTCGCGCGAGGTCACGCTCATGTTCACCGACCTGGCCAGCTTCACCACGCTGTCCGAGCAGCTCAGCGCCGACCAGACGGTGGAGGTGCTCACCGCCTACTTCAACGCGATGACGCCCATCGTGCACGCCACCGGTGGCACGCTGGACAAGTTCATCGGCGATGCGGTGATGGCCTTCTGGGGTGCGCCGCTGGACGATGCGCAGCACGCCGAACACGCCGTGGCCGCCGCCATCGCCATGCAGCAGGCCATGCAGGCGCTGGTGGCGGGCCTGGCCGCGCGCGGGCTGCCGCCCATCCATATGCGCATTGGCCTGCATACGGGGCGGGTGGTGGTGGGCAATGTGGGTTCGGACCAGCGCTTTTCATACACCGCGATTGGCGACGCGGTGAACCTGGCCGCGCGGCTGGAGGGGGCCAACAAGGCCTTTGGCACCGGCATCCTGCTGTCGGCCGCCACCGCAGCGCAGCTGCCTCCCACGGTGGCGCTGCGCGCGCTGGACGATGTGATCGTCAAGGGCAAGACCGAGCCCGTGCGCGTGTTCACGCCCTGCGACGACGCCACGGTGCGCGAGGCGAGTAACGCGGCGCTGACCGCATTCCATGCCCGCGACTGGCCCGGCGCCGAGGCGCAGCTGGCGCGGGTGCTGGAGCGGCTGCCCGGTGACCTGGCCGCCACCCGGCTGCGCGAGCGTGTGGCCGAGGCCCGGGCGCTCCCTGCCGATGCGCCCTGGGTACCTGCCGTGTCGCTTGACAAACTCTAGATCGGACGAATTCAACATCCTTTGACATGTGTTTACCGGGGGTATGGACGCCGGTGCCATGATGGGGCCTTCGCAACTTCATCAGGAAGGCCCCTCGCCATGCAAGTACAAGTCAACACCGACGACCACATCCACGGCGGCGAATCACTGGCCCGCTGGATCACGGACGAATGCAAGAGCCGGCTGTCGCGTTTTCAGGACCATGTGACGCGGCTGGAAGTGTTCCTGAGCGACCTGGATGCGGGCAAGTCGGGCGCCAATGACAAGCGCTGCCGCATCGAGGCGCGCGTCACCGGCCGCCAGCCCGTCACCGTGACCGACGACGCCGACAAGATGGCCAACGCCTTCATCGGCGCGGCCGACAAGCTGGCGCGCGCGCTCGACACCGACCTGGGCCGCGTGAAGGACCGCAACGGCCGCGAGACCATCCGGGCGGCTGTGGCGGAGTGAAACTTGATTAAAAAATGGCTTCTGCGCGCGATGGATAAGCGCTGATAGCTATTTATTTGATAGCACTCAGGGGAAAGGCGCTGCAACCCACGGTTGCAGCGCCTTTTTTGCTTGGGCCACTCACAGATCCAGCACCAGCAGCTTGCTGCGCGCGCGCGAGCAGCAGGGCATGAACTGTTCGTTGGCGGCTTTTTCTTCGTCCGTCAGGTACATGTCGCGGTGATCCACCTCGCCCTCCAGCACGCGCGTGAGGCAGGTGCCACACACGCCTTGCTCGCAGGATGTGAGGATGTCGATGCCCTCCTTGCGCAGCGCCTCCACCACCGACACATCGGCTGCAATCGGGTAGACCTTGCCGGTGCTGGCAATGCGCACTTCAAAGCCCTGGTCGCCCGAGGTGTCCTGCGCCGGGGCGCCAAAGTATTCGAGGTGGATGTTGTCCTGCGCCCAGCCCATGGCCTTGGCGGTGGTCACCACATGGTCGATGAAGCCTGCGGGGCCGCACACATACAGGCGCTTGTCCGCACCGGGCGCGGCGAGCACGGCGGCCAGGTCCAGCTTCTGCTCGGGCGAGCCTGCGTCGAAGTGGAAGTGCACATGGGGGCCCATCGCCGATGCCGCGATCTCGCTGGCAAACGCGGTGCGCTCCACCGAGCGGGTGCAGTAGTGCAGTGCAAAGTCGGCGCCCGTGCGGGCCAGCCGGTCGGCCATGCACAACAGGGGCGTCACGCCGATGCCCCCCGCCAGCAGCAGGGTGCGCTGCGCGGGGTGCAGCGCAAAGTGGTTGCGGGGTGTGCTGATGGTGATCACGTCGCCTTCGTGCACGCTGTCGTGCATGGCCACCGAGCCACCGCGCGATGCCGCGTCGCGCAGCACGGCGATGCGGTAGCGGTGCGACTCGTGCGATGCATTGCACAGCGAATACTGGCGCACCAGCCCACCGGGAACGTGCACGTCGATGTGCGACCCCGCGCTGAACGGGGGCAGCGCGGCGCCGTCCACGCGCGCCAGCTCAAAGCTGGCAATGCCTTCGGCTTCGGTCCGCTTCTGGACGACGCGGACCTGCAGGGTTTCCTGCGCGGTCATGCGGTCACCGCCTGGGGTGCGGGGGCCTGCTCGGCCGCCAGGATGCGGTCCAGGATCTTGCGCGACTGCACGCCGCCCGCGTCGATGTTGAGCATGAGCAGCTTGCGGTCAGGGTAACGCAGCAGGTTTTGCTGCTGCTGTTCCAGCATGTCCTGGTCCTCGGCAAAAATTTTGCCCTGGCCGTCGCGGATCTGGGTGGTGAGCGACGGGTCCTGCGGCTTGAAGTTGCGCGCCATGCCCCAGAAGTAGTGGATAGACGTTTCGGTTTCGGGCGTGATGAAGTCCACCACGATGCTGGATGCTTTCTTGTCGGCCGGGGCGTTGTAGCCGCCGTGGCCCGCCAGCGCCACACCCACTTCGATCAGCACATGGCTGGGCGGCGTGAAGTGACAGATCTGCCAGCGGTCCACCGGCTGGTCGTCGGGTAGGCCGTTCATGCGCAGCGCCATCTGCCAGAAGGGCGGCGGCTGGATGCCTTCCATGAAGCGGCTGGTGATGACCTCATCGCCCTCCACGCGGGTCTTGCAGGGCACCTCGTCGATTTCCTTCTGGCCGATGCTGGTGGAGTGCACATAGGTCTCGTGCGTCAGGTCCATCAGGTTGTCGATCATCAGGCGGTAGTCGCAGGCAATGTGGTACAGCCCGCCGCCGTAGGCCCATTCGGGGTTGTTGGCCCAGGGCAGGTGGTGGATGGTGGCGGGGTCGGCCTTGTCGGCGTCACCCGGCCACACCCAGATGAAGCCATAGCGCTCCACCACCGGAAAGCTGCGCGCCTTGGGAAAGCCCTGCACACGCTGGCCGGGCATGGACACCGACTTGCCCGTGCATTCCACCCGCAGGCCGTGGTAGCCGCACTGCAGGTGCCCCTCGCACACCGTGCCCAGCGACAGCGGGGCACCCCGGTGGGGGCAGAAGTCGTCCAGCGCGGCGACCTGGTCGGGCGCGGGGCGGTAGAACACGATCTTCTCGCCGCAGATGGTGCGGCCCAGGGGCTTTTCGGCGATCTCGTCGGGGGTGCAGGCGACGTACCAGGCGTTCTTGGGGTACATGGGGCTTGTCTCTTTGTGTGGTGGGGCCGCGCTGCGGAGCATGCGTCGCAGCGCGGGGTGGGGCTTGCTGGGCGGATTGTGCGAAAAAGCGGCGTTAATGTATACATTGAATGGTGATAAATCAGCTATTGCAACCTGTGATATCTCATAAATCATTGTTTTTAAAAGATTTTCTTTGAAATCTATGGGACTGATCCTTTGGTTGTGTATACATTATTGGGCGACGTCTCCCAGGCGGAACGCCACCCCCAACCTCTTTGACTTGTTTGCCTATGAACCCCAGTGAATCCCCGGTGGCGGAGCCCACCCCTGGCGACGGCGCCGAAGCGGGAGCCTCCCAGTCGGTGAAAGCGCAGCTGCGCCTGCGCGAGATGATCCTGGCGGGCGAGCTGCCCGGCGGCGCGCGCATTGCCGAGCTGGCCATCGTCGAGAAGCTGGGGGTGTCGCGCACGCCCATCCGCGCGGCGCTGATGCGGCTGGAGCAGGAGGGGCTGCTGCAGCGCCTGCCCGGCGGCGGCTACGCCGTGCGCACTTTTTCTGAAGCCGATGTGGCCGATGCGATTGCGCTGCGCGGCACCCTGGAGGGGCTGGCGGCGCGTCTGGCGGCCGAGCGCGGGGTGCCTCCCGCCGTGCTGGCCGACGCCCACGCCTGCCTGGACGCCATCGATGCCACGCTGGCACCCCCGGCCCTGGACGACCGGGGTTTTGCGCGCTATGTCGAGCTGAATGCGCAGTTCCATGTGCTGCTGGGCCGCATGCTGGGCGGCAGTGTGGTGGCGCGCGAGCTGGAGCGGGTCAAGGGCCTGCCTTTTGCCTCGCCCTCGGCCTTTGTGCTGGTGCAGACCCATTCGCAGCAGGCGCGCGACATGCTGGTGGTGGCGCAGGACCAGCACCGCCAGCTGCTCGATGCCATCGAACACCACGAAGGCGCACGCGCCGAGGCCATCCTGCGCGAGCACTCGCGCCTGGCCCAGCGCAACCTGCGTTCCGCCCTGTCCGCGCAGGCGGCCGGGCAGGGCGCTGCCAGCATGCCTGCCCTCGCGCTCATCCGCCGCCGATGAACCCGTCCTGCTGCCGTTCTGCGGGTTTCACCGGTTTCATAACGGTCTGGCATAGCTGAAAGTCCGTCATAGAACTGGCATGTGGCCGTGACCGCATGCACAGTGAGGCTCAGATGCGTCCCACGCATGCAGAAAAAGATACAAGTGCAGACCCACGGAGACTGGAGACAAAAATGAACTTCCTCAAGCGACGCGCCGCATTGACGGCCCTCGGGGCAGCCGCCCTGGCCACGGTGGCGGGCAGCGCCATGGCGCAGACCGTGACCCTGCGGCTGCACCAGATGCTGCCACCCCAGGCCACCATCCCGGCCAAGGCCCTGGTGCCCTGGGCCCAGAAGATCGAGGCCGAATCGGGCGGCAAGATCAAGGTGCAGCTGTTCCATGCCATGCAGCTGGGCGGCGCGCCCCCGCAGCTGTTCGACCAGGCGCGCGATGGCGTGGTGGACTTCACCTGGACGGTGCTGGGCTACACCCCGGGCCGCTTCCCCAAGACGGAAGTGTTCGAGCTGCCCTTCATGAGCGGCAATGCCGAAGCCTCCTCGCGCGCCATCCAGGAATACGTCGAGAAGTTCGCGGCCGACGAATTCAAGGATGTGAAGCTGATCGCAGTGCACACCCACGGCCCCGGCCTGTTCCACACCAAGACCCCCGTGACCGGCCTGGAAAGCCTGCGCGGCATGAAGGTGCGTGGCGGCTCGCGCATCATCAGCAACATGCTTACCAAGCTGGGCGCCACGCCCGTGGGCATGCCCGTGCCTGCGGTGACCGATGCGCTCAGCAAGGGCACCATCGATGGCACCACCATCCCGTGGGAGGTGACGCCGTCGCTCAAGGTGACCGAGCTGGTGCGCAACCACACCACCTTTGCGGGCAAGGAAGGCCTGTACACGCAGACCTTTGCGTTCTCGATGAACAAGGCCAGCTACGACAAGCTGCCCCCCGACCTCAAGGCCGTGATCGACAAGAACTCCGGCATCGAGACCGCTGCCATGTTCGGCCGCGCCATGGACGAAGGCGACAAGGTGGGCCGCCAGATTGCCGAGCGTGCCAAGAACAACATCGTGGCCCTGGACGTGGCCGAGACCCAGCGCTGGCGCCGCACCGCCGCCAGTGTGGAGACCGACTGGATCAACGAGGTCAAGGGCAAGGGCATCGACGGTGCCAAGCTCGCGGCCGAAGCCCGGGCCCTGATCGAGAAACACAGCAAATAAGCGTGGTGTTGCTTTTGGGCGCACCCGGGCGTGCCTGGGGCGCCTGTGCACGCCGATCCGCCCTGGCAGGTGCCGGGACGGATCGGTTTGATTTTTCTGACAGGACCCTGCCTTGAAGTTCCTATCGTTTCTCGCCCAGGCCTGCGCGGTGCTGGCCGGGATCATTCTCACGGGGGTGACGCTGATCACCTGCGCCAGTCTCATCGGCCGCAACACCACGGGCTGGACCCTGCTGGGCGACTATGAACTGACGGCCGTGGCCGCTGGTGCGGCCATAGCGCTGTTCATGCCCTGGTGCCAGTTGCGCCGCCAGAACATCATCGTGGACTTTTTCACCGCCCGGGCCTCTTCGGCCGTCAACGCGCGGCTGGACCGCTTTGGCGCGCTGCTGCTGGCCGCCATGTTCATCGTGCTGGCCTGGCGCACGGCCACGGGGGGGCTCAGCGCCCGCAGCTCCATGACCACGACCATGATGCTGGGCTTTCCCGAGTGGATCACCTACGCCGCCATGGTGCCGCCCCTGCTGCTGACGGGGGTGATTGCCCTGGTGCAGGCCTTCGGCCCGGCGCAGAAAGAAGAAGAGGGCGTCGCATGAGCCCGCTGCTTCTCGCTCTCTGCATCTTTGGCGTGATGCTGGCGCTCATGGTGGTGCGTGTGCCCATTGCGGCGGCGATGTTTGCCGCCGGTGCCTTTGGCTACCTCTACCAGGTGGGGCTGCCGCCGTTTCTGAACAACCTCAATGGCCTGGCGTTTGCACGGTTTGCAAGCTACGACCTGTCGGTGATCCCGTTGTTCATCCTCATGGGCAACTTTGCCACCCAGGGGGGCATCTCCAAGGCGCTGTTCCAGTTCGCCAGCGTGCTCATGGCGCGCTTCAAGGGCGGGCTGGCCATGGCCGCCGTGGGGGCCAGCGCGGCGTTTGGTGCGATCTGCGGCTCGTCCATCGCCACGGCCGCCACCATCACCTCGGTGGCGCTGCCCGAGATGAAGCGGCATGGCTACTCGGGCCGCCTGGCCACCGGCACACTGGCGGCAGGCGGCACGCTGGGCATCCTGATCCCGCCCTCGGTGCCGCTGGTGATCTACGCCATCCTGACCGAGCAGAACATCGCCAAGCTGTTCGCTGCGGCCACCATCCCCGGCATCATCGCCATGCTGGGCTACATGATCGCGATTGCGATCTACGTGCGCATCCGCCCGGGCCATGCGCCCGACCATACGGTGGACCTGCCCAAGATGTCCCTGCAGGCCCTGATGGGTGTGCTGCCCATCGCCATCGTGTTCCTGGTGGTGTTTGGCGGCATCTACGGCGGCCTGTTCACCCCCACCGAAGGGGCAGGCGTGGGCGTGGCCTGCACCTTTGTCGCGGCGCTGCTCAAGCGCGAGCTGACGCTGGAGAAGGTCAAGCAGTGCTTCCTGTCCACCGCGTCTGCCAGCGCCATGATCTTCATGATCTTCATCGGCGCCGACATGATGAACACGGCGCTGGCGCTCACGCAGGTGCCCGGCCAGCTGGCCAGCCTGATCCAGGGCTGGAACGTCTCGCCCTACCTGGTGGTGGCGGGCATCCTGATCTTCTACGTGGTGCTGGGCGCGGTGATGGACGAGCTGTCCATGATCCTGCTGACCATCCCCATCTTCTTCCCGGTGATCATGGGCCTGGACTTCGGCATGTCGCAGGAGCACACGGCCATCTGGTTCGGCATCATGGTGCTCATGACCGTGGGCTTTGGTCTGCTCGCGCCACCTGTGGGGTTGAACGTGTACGTGGTCAACGGCATGGCCAAGGATGTGCCGATTGCCGAGAGCTACAAGGGCGTGATGCCCTTCCTGGCCAGCGATGTGGTGCGCACCACGCTGCTGCTGCTGTTCCCGCCCATCTCGCTGTGGCTGGTGCAGTTCGTGGGCTGAGGGGCTGAGGTGCCGTTGGATCGCCGCACCGCGCTCCGCGCCCTGGCCGCCGCAGGGCTGGCGCCCTGGGGTGGACTGCAGGCCCAGCCCACCTTTCCTTCCAAGCCGCTGCGCATCGTGGTGCCGTTTGCGGCGGGCGGTGTGGGCGACCTCACGGCACGCGCTGTGGCCACCGGCCTGGCGGCGCGGCTGGGGCAGCCGGTGGTCATCGACAACCGCCCGGGTGCGGGTGGCGTGGTGGCGGCCGATGCCGTGGCCCGTGCCGAGCCCGACGGGCACACCCTGTTCCTCATGTCCAACGGCACGGCCGTCACGGCCAGCCTGTTCAAGGCGCTGCCCTACGACACCCTGGCCGACTTCACGCCCGTGAGCACGCTGGGCGTGTTCGACATCGCCGTGCTGGTGCCTGCCGATTCGCCGCACCACACGCTGGGCCAGCTGCTGGCGCACGCGCGCGCCCATCCGGGGCGGCTCAACATAGGTAGCATCAACACCGGCAGCACCCAGCACCTTGCGGCCGAGCTGTTCAAAAGCAGTGCGGCCATCGATGCGCAGGTGGTGCCCTTCAACGGCACGCCCGCGCTCATCACCGCGCTGCGGGGGCGCCAGGTGGATGTGGGCGTGGAGATCCTCGGCCCCGCACTGCCCCAGGTGCGCGCGGGTGCGCTGCGGGTGCTGGCCGTGGCCAACGAGCAGCGGTCTGCCGCCCTGCCTGACGTGCCCACGGCGGCGGAGTCGGGGGTAAAGGGTTTTGTGGCCACATCGTGGAACGCGCTGGCTGCCCCTGCGCGCACCCCGCGCGCCGTGGTGGACCGCCTGCAGCGCGAGGTGGTGGCCTCCGTGGGCACGCCTGCGGTGCAGCAGCAGTTGCGCGCCCTCAATGTGGAGCCGCGAACCTCTACGCCCGAGCAGGCCGCCGCGCTGCTCAAGTCCGACATCGAACGCTGGCGCGCCGTGATCGAGCGCGCGGGCATCCCCAGGCAATGACAGAACACCGACCGCACCATGCAGACTGAAGAGAAGCAAGACACGCTCCCAATGCACCGTCTGGGCATCGTTGGCTACGGCGAGGTGGGCCGCATCTTTGCGGCAGGCCTGCGCGCCCGGGGTGTGGGCGATCTGGTGGTGTGGGATCTGAAGTTCATCGACCCCGCGAAGGGCTCCGAGCCGCTGGCCCACGCACAGGCCGCAGGCGTGCGCGCGGCCGACAGCGTGGCCGCGCTGTGCGCCGGGCGCCAACTCATCGTGTCGGCCGTCACGGCCAGCAACACGCTGGCGGTGGCCGAGGCGGTGGCGCCGCACATCGTCCCGGGCGCGTTTTTTCTGGACCTCAACTCCGCCTCGCCCGGCACCAAGCAGCAGGCCGCGCAATGCATCGAGGCGCGCGGCGGGCGGTATGTGGAGGCGGGCGTGATGACCTCGGTGCCGCCCTATGGCATGGCCGTGCCCATGCTGCTGGGCGGCCCCCACGCGGCTGCGCTGGCACCTGCACTGCAGGCCTGGGGCATGGACGTCACACCGGTCAGCGACCGCCTGGGCGTGGCCAGCGCCATCAAGATGTGCCGCAGCGTGATGATCAAAGGCCTCGAAGCCCTGGTCATCGAGAGCTACGCCACCGCCCGCCATTACGGCGTGGAAGACCATGTGCTGCCCACGCTGGCTGAGACCTTTCCGTCCATCGACTGGCACCAGCAGGGCCGCTACTTCTTCAGCCGCGTGGTGCAACACGGCCAGCGCCGCGCCGAAGAGATGCGCGAGTCGGCCCGCACTGTGGGCGAAGCCGGCATGGAGCCTTTGATGACATCGGCCATCGCCGACAAGCAGCAGTGGGTGGCCGACCTGGCGCGTGCCGGGGTGTTCGCGGACCTGCCTCAGGATGCGCGCTGGCAGGACTATGCGGACAGGGTGCTGGGCAGCGTGCGCAAGGTACCTCCTAACGACTGATTCGAAAGCTGGTGGCGCGCGGCGGCCGTTTTGTTTCTTGCGACGCTTGCCCCCGACCGTTCACGTTGAGCCTGTCGAAACGCTGCACCAGGCTTCGACAAGCTCAGCCCGAACGGGTGGGGCTGCATGGGCCCGGTCTGCAACTCAACCCGGCGTCTTGTACAGCGCCATCAGGGTCGTACGAATCAGCTCCGCCATCGCCTGCTGCGTGAGCGTGGCCGGGCGTTGCGAACTCACGGCCAGATAGAGCTTGCTGCGCAGGCGGGCGCCGTCGTCGCTTCCGTCATCGCTGCTCGCGCCGTGGATGGGGCGGGTGCTGAACACCTCGGGCTTGCCCGAGGTGGTGACCGCGTTCATGGGCAGCACGGCGCAGCCCGCGCCGTCGGCCACCAGGTCCAGGATGGCGGCCACGCCGTCAATCTCCAGGCTGATCTGCGGGCGTTTGCCGCGCGTGGCCAGTTCCGACTCCACCAGCATGCGGATCGAGTTGGGGCGCGTGGGGATGACCAGCGGATACCGGGGCAGATCGCCCAGGGGCAGCGGGGTGCTGGTGTCTGCCTCGGCACCGGGTTGTGCGCCACCACGCCGCTGGACCAGGAACAAGTCTTCCTCCAGCAGCGCCGTGATCTCGATGCCCGGCGCGGGCGGTGTGTTGTAGAGCAGCGCAATGTCGAGCAGCCCCGTGGTCAGCGATTCGCGCATGGCCACCGACAGCCCTTCGCTGATGGCCAGCGCCGCGTCGGGCATCTTCACGCGGAAGGCGCGCGTCAGCGGCACGGTCAGCACCTTGGCAATGCTGGGTGGCAGGCCGATGGCCACACGCCCGGCGAGGGCCCCGCGCACGCGGCCCAGCTCCTCGCGCGCGCGCTCCACCTGGTGCAGGATGCCGCGCCCATGCTCCAGCAGCAGCTTGCCTGCCTCGGTGGGCGTGGCGCCCCGGCCATTGCGCACCAGCAGGTTCTGGCGCAGTTCCACCTCCAGCAGGCGCACTTGGCGGCTCAGCGCGGGCTGGGCAATGTCCAGCACCACCGAGGCACGCGTGAAGCTGCCCAGCTCGGCCACCCGCACAAAGTATTCGATCTGCTTGAGGTCCATGGGCAAGGCTCTCTGCTATTTGCAATAGCTGTGGGTCAACAATCACGGAATGATATAGCTGGTAGTGCGGGTGCCGACTTCATGAATGCAGCCGCCCTCTCCACAATCGGTGCCACAGAAAGCCCCGTTGCGGCTTTCCCTGCGGCCCTTCAAGAGGCCGCGCAGAGCCCGCCAGGAGACAAACACCCATGACCACCGCACCGCTGCTTCGCGGCATCTCATCCATGGCCACCCGCCAGGTGCTGGCCGAGCTGACGGCGGCCTATGCCGCCAGTGCCCCCGGGGCGGGCGCGGTGCAGATCGAATCGGTGGGCGGCGTGGACGCGGCCAAGCGCGTGGCGGGCGGCGAGGTGTTCGATGTGGTCATCCTCGCGTCCGACGCCATCGACAAACTCATGGCCGCAGGCCATTTGCTGCCCGGCAGCAAGGTGGACTGGGTGCACTCCGGCGTGGCCGTGGCCGTGCCTGCGGGCGCGCCGGCGCCCGACCTCAGCACCGAAGACGCCGTACGCAATGCCGTGCTGGCCGCGCCCAGCATCAGCCTGTCCACCGGCCCCAGCGGCGTGGCGCTGAGCAAACTGTTCGAGCGCTGGGGTATTGCCGGGCAGATTGCGCCGCGCATGGTGCAGGCACCCCCCGGTGTGCCTGTGGGCTCGCTGGTGGCCAAGGGCGAGGTGGCGCTGGGCTTTCAGCAACTGAGCGAGTTGTTGCACGTGCCGGGCATCCAGATCGCGGGTCCGCTGCCACCGGCCATCCAGATCACCACCACGTTTTCTGCGGGTATCGGCGCGCATTCACAGCAGGTGGATGCCGCGCGTGCCTTGCTGGCCTATCTGGCCTCCCCAGCCGCTGCCGAAGCCAAACGCAAGCAGGGCATGGAGCCCGCCTGACCGATCACAAGAACACCTTCCAGGAGCACCAACCATGAGCCTCATCATCGACTGCCACGGCCACTACACCACGGCCCCCAAGGCGCTGGAGAACTGGCGCAATGCGCAGATCGCCGGCATCAAAGACCCGGCGGCCATGCCCAAAGTGGCTAACCTGAAGATCAGCGACGACGAGCTGCGCGAGTCCATCGAGACCAACCAGCTCAAGCTGATGAAGGAGCGCGGCAGCGACATCACGCTGTTCAGCCCGCGCGCCAGCTTCATGGCCCACCACATTGGCGACTTCAACGTGTCCAGCACCTGGGCGGCCATCTGCAACGAGCTCTGCTTTCGCGTCTCCACGCTGTTCCCCGACCACTTCGTGCCCGTGGCCATGCTGCCGCAATCGCCCGGTGTCGATCCCGCCACCTGCATCCCCGAGCTGGAAAAGTGCGTGCACGAATACGGCGCGGTGGGCATCAACCTGAATCCCGATCCGTCTGGCGGCCACTGGACCAGCCCCCCGCTGACCGACAAGCACTGGTACCCCATCTACGAAAAGATGGTGGAGTACGACCTGCCCGCCATGATCCACGTGAGCACCAGCTGCAACGCGTGCTTCCACACCACCGGCGCGCACTATCTGAATGCCGACACCACGGCCTTCATGCAGCTGATCCAGGGCGATTTGTTCAAGGACTTCCCCACGCTCAAGTTCCTCATCCCGCACGGCGGCGGTGCGGTGCCCTACCACTGGGGCCGTTTCCGTGGTCTGGCGCAGGAGATGAAGAAGCCGCTCTTGGACGAGCACCTGATGAACAACGTGTACTTCGACACCTGCGTGTACCACCAGCCCGGCATCGACCTGCTCAACACCGTGATCCCGGTGAAGAACGTGCTGTTCGCCAGCGAGATGATTGGTGCGGTGCGCGGCATCGACCCCACCACCGGCAACTACTACGACGACACCAAGCGCTACATCGAGGCGTCCACGATCCTGAGCGCCGACGACAAACACCAGATCTACGAAGCCAACACGCGCCGTGTGTTCTCCCGACTCGATACCCGTCTGAAAGCAAAGGGGCTCTGATATGTACGAACTAGGCGTTGTCTACCGCAACATCACCCGCGCCGACCGCGCAGCCGCCGATGGCCTGGCCGCCCTGGGCTCGGCCACCGTGCACGAGGCCATGGGCCGCGTGGGCCTGCTCAAGCCCTATATGCGCCCCATCCAGAGCGGTGTGCAGGTCAGCGGCACGGCCGTCACCGTGCTACTGCACCCGGGCGACAACTGGATGATGCATGTGGTGGCCGAGCAGATCCAGCCCGGCGACATCGTGGTGGCCGCCATCACGGCCGAGTGCACCGACGGCTACTTTGGCGACCTGCTGGCCACGTCCTTCCAGGCGCGTGGCGCGCGGGCACTCATCATCGACGCCGGGGTGCGCGATGTGAAGACACTCAATGAGATGAACTTCCCGGTGTGGAGCAAGTGCATCTCCAGCAAGGGCTGCATCAAGGCCACCATCGGCTCGGTCAACATCCCCGTGGTGTGTGCCGGCCAGCTCGTCACGCCCGGCGACGTGATCGTGGCCGACGACGACGGCGTGGTGTGTGTGCCTGCCGCCCGCGCGGTCGAGACCCTGGCCGCCGCGCAAAAGCGCGAAAGCTTTGAAGGCGAGAAGCGCGCCAAGCTGGCCAGCGGCGTGCTGGGCCTCGATATGTACAAGATGCGCGAGCCGCTGGCGGCAGCGGGGCTCAAGTACATCGACTGAACCTACTTTTACAAGCTTTTCAGATCGTCTGCGCGCGTCCATATTGCGCTGATAGCTATCAATTTTGATTCTTCTCTGTCCCTGATCCCATGACTTCCTCTTCTGCTGCTTCCTCTTTCCGTATCCGCCGCACGCTGGCCCTGGCACTGGGTGTGGCCGCCGTGGCGGGCACGCTGGTGCAACCCGCTGCCGCGCAGCAGTTCCCCACCAAGCAGGTGCGCATCATCAGCCCCTTCCCCGTCGGTGGCGGCCCCGACGGCGTGGCCCGCCTGGTGGCCGACAAGCTCTCGCGCACCTGGGGCACGGGCGTGATCGTGGAGAACCGCCCTGGCGGCAACGGCTTCATCGCCATCGACGCCTGGAAGCGCGGCGCCAAGGACGGCCACGACCTGCTCATCCTGGACAACGTGCACCTGGCTGCCTACCCCAGCCTGTTCAAGAAGCTGCCCTACGACGTGGCCAAGGACTTCGACACGCTGCTGCCGCTGTTCAAGACGCATTTCTTCTTCACCGTGGGCACGGGCAGCAAGTACAAGACCGTGGGCGACATCGTGGCCGATGCCAAGGCGCGCCCCGGCAAGCTCAACTACGGCAGCTGGTCGGTGGGCAACCCGGTGCACCTGGGCTCGGAGCTGTTCGAATCGGCCACCGGCACACAGATGGAGCATGTGATCTTCAAGGAGACCACGCAGCTCTACACCTCGGTCTCCACCGGCGAGATCGACTTTGCACTGGGTAGCGCCGCCACCGCAGGCCCGTTGTACCGCGCGGGCAAGCTGCGCCTGCTCGCGTTTGCCGGGCCCCAGCGCTCGGCCGAGTTCCCCGATGTGCCCACCGTGGCCGAATCGGGTGGCCCCAAGGACTTTGCCGTCACGGGCTGGAATGCCATTGCCGTGCCGCCCGGCCTGCCCGCTGCCGTGGCAGACAAGATCCGCAAAGACATCGAACAGGCCCTGACTGGCCCCGAAGTGGCCGAGAAGTTCAAGACCTTTGGCTACGAGCAGTTCCCCACCACCCGCGCGCAGTTCAACCAGTTCGTCAAGGACGAGAGCCAGCGTTTTGGCGACGTGATCCGCAAGGCCAACGTGTCGCTCGATTGATCTGCGAGCCTGCAAGAAACCAAGGAGTACGCGCATGAGCGAATTCACAAAAACCCCTGGCTGGCTCGACTGGTACGCGGGTCCGAGCAAACCCCGGTTCCAGGTGCCTGCCGGTGCGGTGGACGCGCATTGCCACGTGTTCGGCCCCGGGGCCGAGTTCCCCTACGCCCCCGAGCGCAAGTACACGCCCTGCGATGCCAGCAAGCACCAGCTGTACGCGCTGCGCGACCACCTGGGTTTTGCCCGCAACGTGGTGGTGCAGGCCACCTGCCACGGTGCGGACAACCGCGCCATGGTCGATGCGCTGGTGCACTCGGGCGGCAAGGCGCGTGGCGTGGCCACCGTCAAGCGCTCGGTCACTGACGAAGAACTGCAGGCCATGCACGACGCCGGCGTGCGCGGCGTGCGCTTCAACTTCGTCAAGCGCCTGGTGGACTTCACGCCCAAGGACGAGCTGATGGAGATTGCCGCGCGCATCCACCAGCTGGGCTGGCATGTGGTGATCTACTTCGAGGCGGTGGACCTGCCCGAGCTGTGGGACTTCTTCACCGCCCTGCCCACCACCGTGGTGGTGGACCACATGGGCCGCCCCGATGTGAGCAAGCCGGTGGACGGGCCCGAGTTCGAACTGTTCCTGAAATTCATGCGCCAGCACCCCAATGTGTGGAGCAAGGTGAGCTGCCCCGAGCGCCTCTCCGTGACGGGCCCCAAGGCGCTGAATGGCGAGCAGAACGCGTACCAGGACGTGGTGCCCTTTGCCCGCCGCGTGGTCGAGGAGTTCCCCGACCGCGTGCTCTGGGGCACCGACTGGCCGCACCCCAACCTCAAGGACCACATGCCCGACGACGGCCTGCTGGTGGACTTCATCCCGCACATCGCAACGACACCGGAGTTGCAAAAGAAGCTGCTGGTGGACAACCCCATGCGCCTGTACTGGCCCGAAGAAGTCACCGTGGAGGACTGACACCATGTCGCTCGATAAACCCTACCTGGACGTGCCCGGCACGACCATCTTCGACGCCGAGCAAAGCCGCAAGGGCTACTGGCTCAACCAGTTCTGCATGAGCCTGATGAAGGCCGAGAACCGCGTCCGCTTCAAGGCCAACGAACGTGCCTACCTGGACGAATGGGCGATGACCGAAGAGCAGAAGCAGGCCGTGCTGGCACGTGACCTGAACTGGTGCATTCGCCTGGGCGGCAACATCTACTTCCTGGCCAAGATCGGCTCGACCGACGGCAAGAGCTTTCAGCAGATGGCGGGCAGCATGACCGGCATGACCGAAGAGGAATACCGCAACATGATGATCAACGGCGGCCGCAGCGCCGAAGGCAACCGCTACATCGGCGAAGACGGCGACGCCCAGGCGCACCGCCAGCCCCAGGGTAGCGCGGGCAAGAAAGGAATCTGACGATGGCCAAAATCACCGCCTCCGTGTTCACCTCGCATGTGCCTGCCATTGGCGCGGCCATGGACCTGGGCAAGACCCACGAGGACTACTGGAAACCCGTGTTCGCGGGCTATGACTTTGGCAAGCAGTGGGTCAAGGACCATAAGCCCGACGTGATCTTCCTGGTCTACAACGACCACGCTACGGCCTTCAGCCTGGACCTGATCCCCACCTTCGCCATCGGCACCGCCGCCGAGTACGAGGTGGCCGACGAAGGTTTTGGCCCGCGCCCCGTGCCCAAGGTCATCGGCCACCCTGACCTGGCCGCACACATTGCGCAGTCGGTCATCCAGCAGGATTTTGACCTCACCATCGTCAACAAGATGGCCGTGGACCACGGTCTGACCGTGCCCCTGTCGCTGATGTTTGGCGAACAAGACCCCGTGAAGGGCGCCTGGCCCTGCCCGGTGATCCCGTTCGCCGTGAATGTGGTGCAGTACCCCGTGCCCAGCGGCCGCCGCTGCTACAACCTGGGCCAGGCCATCCGCAAGGCCGTGGAGAGCTACGACGAAGACCTGAACGTGCACATCTGGGGCACGGGTGGCATGAGCCACCAGCTGCAGGGCCCGCGTGCCGGGCTCATCAACAAGGAGTTCGACAACGCCTTCCTCGACAAGCTCATCAGCGACCCCGAGGCCGCTGCCAGCATTCCGCACATCGACTATGTGCGCGAGGCGGGCAGCGAAGGCATCGAGCTGGTGATGTGGCTCATCGCCCGTGGCGCGATGGCCGACGTGGCCGGAGGCAAGCCCCCGAAGCTGGCGCACCGCTTCTACCATGTGCCAGCGTCCAACACCGCCGTGGGCCATCTGATTCTTGAGAACACGTAAAAGGACACACACCATGACCATCAAAGTCGCACTCGCAGGCGCTGGCGCCTTCGGCATCAAGCACCTGGACGGCATCCAAAACATTGACGGCGTTGAAGTCGTCTCCCTCATCAGCCGCGACCTGGCCAAGACCCAGGAAGTGGCCGACAAGTACGGCATCAAGCATGTCACCACCGAGCTGAAGGACAGCCTGGCCATCAAGGAAGTGGACGCCGTCATCCTGTGCACACCCACGCAGATGCACGCCAGCCAGACCATTGCCTGCCTGGAGGCGGGCAAGCATGTGCAGGTCGAGATCCCGCTGTGCGACGTGCTGGCCGATGGCGAGAAAGTCGTCGCCCTGCAAAAGCAGACCGGCCTGGTGGCCATGTGTGGCCACACGCGCCGCTTCAACCCCAGCCACCAGTACGTGCACAAGAAGATCACGGCCGGCGAGTTCAACATCCAGCAGATGGATGTGCAGACCTACTTCTTCCGCCGCACGAACATGAACGCCCTGGGCCAGCCCCGCAGCTGGACGGACCACCTGCTGTGGCACCACGCTGCCCACACCGTGGACCTGTTCGCCTACCAGGCGGGCAGCCCCATCGTCAAAGCCAACGCCATCCAGGGACCCATCCACAAGGACCTGGGCATCGCCATGGACATGAGCATCCAGCTCCAGGCGGCCAACGGAGCCATCTGCACGCTGAGCCTGAGCTTCAACAACGACGGCCCGCTGGGCACCTTCTTCCGCTACATCGGCGACACCGCCACCTACATCGCGCGCTACGACGACCTGGTGAACGGCAAGGAAGAGAAGATCGACGTGAGCAAGGTCGATGTGTCGATGAACGGCATTGAACTGCAAGACCGCGAGTTCTTTGCCGCCATCAAGGAAGGCCGCGAGCCCAACGCCAGCGTGGCGCAGGTGCTGCCGTGCTACCAGGTGCTGCACAATCTGGAGCAGCAGCTCAACGCAGGCTGACTGCAAGCCAAATTGGCTGCTGGCGCTTATCCATCAAGCGCTGGCAGCTATTCATTTGATAGTGATTGGGGTGTGCGGCCTCACCCCTTCAAAGCCGCCTTGTTCTCAATGATGCGCGAGACCAGGCCGTAATCCACCGCCTCTTCGGCCGACAGCCAGTGGTCGCGCTCAATGTCGGCCAGCACCACCTCCAGCGGCTTGCCCGTCTGCCGGGCAATGGTGCGTGCAATGCGCTCGCGGGCTTTCACGATCTCCTGCGCCTGGATGGCGATGTCGCTGGCTGGGCCCCCGGCGCCCCCGCTCGGCTGGTGGATCAGAAAACGTGTGTTGGGCAGGCAGAACCGCCGCTCGTGCGGCGCGGCCAGGTACAGGTGCGTGGCCGCGCTGCCCACCCAGCCGGTGCCGATCATGTTCACCGGCGCGGTGATGAAGCGCACCAGGTCATGCATCGTGTCGCCCGACTCCAGGTGCCCGCCGGGCGAGCTCACCAGCATGTCGATGGGCTCGGCGCTCTCGGCATCCAGCGCAATCAGCCGCCTCGCCACATCGGCGGCCAGCGCGTCGGTGATGGTGCCGAAGACCAGCAGGGTGCGGGCCTTGAAGGCCTTTTCTTCCAGGTACGACGTGCGCGGCTCGGAGCCTGGGGTGGCGGGTGGGGTGTTGGTGTCTGGCGTGTCCATGGGGGCAGGTCCTTGAAAAGAGTGACAGGACTGCCTTGACGAACGAGACACGCCGGGCGTGACACCCCTCAGCCTGCGGCCACGCGCTGCCCCGGCACAATGGTGGGGGGCGCCGCATTCAGCGTCTCGATCGCAAACCCCGCCGCCGCCTTGTAGCGGGCCATGAAGCCTTCGCGCTCCTCGCGCGGCAGCACGTCGTCGATGTGGTCGAACACCCCGCCGCAGCGCTCGTCCACCAGCCCCAGCAGGCCAAAGGGGCCGGAGCCCCGGTTGCGCAGCACCAGCGCCGAGATGTCCTTGCACAGCTGGTCGTCATAGGCACGCAGCGCCTGCGGGCCCACGCCATGCGCGATGAACTGTGCGCCCAGCACGCGCGCATCCACGATGGCCTGGCTGGCACCGTTGGAGCCCACGGGGTACATCACATGCGCCGCATCGCCCAGCAGCGCCACGCGGCCGTCCACCCAGGTGGGCACCGGGTCGCGGTCGATCATGGGGTACTCAAAAATGTCCTTGGCGCCGCGCAGCATGGCGGGCACGTCCAGCCAGCTGTAGTTCCAGCCGTCAAAGTGGTGCGCGAACTCCTCCAGTGCCACGCGCCGGTTCCAGTCGCCCTGCTGCCAGCCGCCCTGGTTGTCCACCGTGATCTCGGCGATCCAGTTGATGGTGGCGAGGCCCGTGGCCGGGTCAGGCGGCGTGATGGGGTAGAACACCACGCGGTGCCGCAACGAGCCCACGCCCACAAACGACGCGCCTGTGCGCACCGGTACCCCCGGCGTGGTGCCCCGCCACATGATGGCGCCGCCCCACTGGATGGGCGGCTGCGTGGGGTGCATTTGCGCCCGCACGGCCGAGTGCAGGCCATCGGCGGCGATCAGCAGTGAGCCTGCCACTTCACGCTTCTCTCCGTCGCGTGTCTCGACGATGGCGGTGACGCCATTCGCGTCCTGCCGGTAGCTCACCACCCGTTGCCCCAGTTGTACGGCGTCGTCGCCCAGGCGGGTTTTGACGGCGTGGTACAGCATCATCTGCAGCTGCCCCCGGTGCACGGAGTACTGCGGCCAGTGGTAGCCCGCCTCCAGGCCGCGCGGCTCGGCATACACCTCGTTCCCGTTGCGTCCTACCAGCGCCCATTCGCGCGCCTGCAGGCCAATCGTGTCCAGCACGTCGTTGCCAAACCCCAGGTCGTGCAGTTCCCGCACGGCGTTGGGTTGCAGGTTGATGCCCACGCCCAGCGGTTGCAGCTCGGGCACCGACTCAAAGACGACGCAGGGCACGCCGATCTGGTGCAGGGTCAGGGCGGTGGCCATGCCACCAATGCCACCACCGGCGATCAAGACGGGGCGGGCGGAAGAGGGGTGTGAAGTGGTAGGAGGTGCGCCAGACATGCCGAGATTGTCCATGCAATGGCGGGCGGAGCTTGTCGCGGACGCCGCAGGCGAATGTGGCGCTGGTGCATGCCGGGGCGGGGGCCGCAGGCAGAGGCCACTCGTTCAGAAAGCCGTTTTGTCAGGCGTAGGTATCGACGTTGTTGCCCAGCCCAGCAGGTGGATTCTTTGCCGATGGGGCCTTCTGCTGCTGCGCGGCACCGGCCGCCGCGCCTTCGGCCTTCGCCGACTGGGCCCGTTGCTGCTCTTGCTGTTGCGCGCGCTGTATCGCCGTGATCTGGGCCTGCACCATCTGAATTTGGGCCTGCAGCAACTTGGCCTTCTGTTGCTTGGCCTTGGCATCCATGTCGGAGCTGGCCAAGCCCTTGAGCTGCTCGGTCAGCTCGCGCAGCTGCTTTTGCAGCTTGGCGATGTCGCTGCTGCCACTGGAGGAAGAGACCGGGCCGGTGGAGGAGGTGGTGCTGCCAATTTGCATCCCTGGTTATCGGCAATGCGCAGGGAAAGTTGACTGGTGGCCCTCTCGCGCTGCGGGCTGTTGAACGCCGCCAACCCATGTGACGGAGGTAGTGACAACAGCCTGCGAGCCATTGTCTGCCGATGTGTGGCCGGCTTCAGCCTGTGGCACCATGCCCCGATGCAGAACGATGAACACCTGATGGCGCTGGTGAACGCCAGCCGCAGCACCCTGCTGCGCGCCGCCTCGCGCCTGCTGGGCCCGACCGAGGCCGAGGACGCCGTGCAGGACGCCTACGTGCGTGCGCTGGAGGCCCAGACCCCGGCGCTCAATGCGGCCCAGGCGTGGCTGCTGACGGTGGTGCGCAACCTGGCCATCGACCGCCTGCGGCGGCGCCAGTGGATGGCGCAGTGGCTGACCGAAGCCACGCAGACCGCGCATGGCGATGTTGCCGGTTCGGTCGCACCCTCGGCAGAGGCCGATGCCGCGCTGGCGCAGCAAGCCACGCTCGCGCTGCGGCGACTGACGGCGTGTGTGACGCCCGTGGAGGGGGCTGCGGTGCTGCTGCATGCGGTGTTCGATGCCAGCCACGCCGAGCTGGCGCAGGCTACCGGCCGGACGGAAGCTGCCAGCCGCCAGCAATTGCGCCGCGCGTTGCAACGCCTGCGGCGGGCCGAAGAGGAGGCCCGCCGTGGTGATGGGCGCGATGAATCCAAGGACGCCGACCCTGCGGTGCTGCGCCTGTACCTGCAGTCGCTGCAATCGCGGGACGCACAGGGTCTGTGGGCCCTGCTGCGCCAGCCGCCGGTCAGTGCATTGGCCATACATGGTGCAGTGCATGCCGTGCTCCCGTTGCAGCGCAAAGCCCGACGCCCACGGGCCACGGCGGGTGGTGTGGTGCAGGTAGGCGGGCAACTGGGTTTGGTGCTCACGCTCGACGGCGTGACACTGTGCGTGTTGCCCCTGGGGCCATGCGCCGAGCTGGCGCACGAAGGCGTGGTGGCCTAGCCGACGCACCCGCACAACAGCAATTGCCAGCCGCCCGCTTGCACAAAAAGACGTTCGCAGCACTATGGCCTCCCAGACCACCCCCACCTTCTTTGCCACCCCGAAGGCGTTCCGCCAGTGGCTGGAGCGCCATGCCGCCAGCACGCAGGAGTTGCTGGTGGGTTTTCACAAGGTGGGCTCGGGCCGCCCCAGCATGGGCTGGTCAGAGTCGGTGGATGAAGCCCTGTGCTTTGGCTGGATCGATGGTATCCGGCGGCGCATTGACGAGCACACCTATTCGATCCGCTTCACCCCGCGCAAGCCGTCGTCGATCTGGAGCGCGGTCAACATCGCCAAGGTGGAGCAGTTGCAGGCGGCGGGCCGCATGACGCCTGCGGGGCTGGCCGCCTTCGCACACCGCAAGGCTGACAAGTCGGCCATCTACTCGCACGAGCAGGCGGGGGGGCAGAGCTGCCCGCACCCATGCTGCGCGCATTCCAGCGCAACAAGGCCGCGTGGCGGTTCTTTCAGGAATCCACACCGCCCAGCTACCGCAAGAGCATGCTGCACTGGGTCACATCGGCCAAGCGCGATGCGACCCGCGAGGCGCGGTTTGCGGAGCTGGTGGCTGCCTGCGCTGCGGGCGAGCGCATTGAGCTGTGGGCCAAGCGGTTACTTGTAGCAAAGCCTTAGACCCCACCCCAAGCCCGAGCCACCCGGTGGGTTGCCGCGCTTGCCGTAAGCTCGCGGCATGCAACAAAGAACCCTTGGACCTTTCTCCGTCTCGGCCATCGGCCTGGGCTGCATGAACCTTTCGCACGCCTATGGAGCGCCCGTGTCTGCCGAGCAGGGCGAGCGTGTGCTGCTGGCCGCACTCGATGCGGGCGTGACGCTGTTCGACACCGCCACGCTGTACGGCTTTGGCGCCAACGAAACGCTGGTGGGCCGCGTGATGAAGCACCACCGCAGCCGCTTCACCCTGGCCAGCAAATGTGGCATGCAGGGTGTGGACTTGAATGGCGACGGCAAGCTGGTGCGCGTGATCGATGGCCGCCCCGCCACGCTGCGCCAGACCTGCGAAGACAGCCTGCGCCGCCTGCAGACCGATGTGATCGACCTGTATTACCTGCACCGCTGGGACAAGAACGTGCCCATTGAAGACAGTGTGGGCGCACTGGCCGATCTGGTGCGCGCGGGCAAGATCCGCAGCATTGGTTTGTCGGAGGTGTCGGCCACAACACTGCGCAAGGCACACGCCGTGCACCCCATCGCGGCGGTGCAGACCGAGTATTCGCTGTGGACGCGCAACCCCGAGATTGCGGTGCTGGACGCCTGCCGCGAGCTGGGCGCGGCCTTTGTGGCCTTCAGCCCCGTGGCGCGGGGCTTTTTGTGCGGGGACTTGCGCGATGTGAGTACCCTGGACGCCAAGGACATCCGCCGCGCCATGCCGCGGTTTGCGCCCGAGGCCTACGCCGCCAACCTGCAGCTGCTGGATGGCTACCAACAGGTGGCGCGCGATGTGGGTTGCACGCCTGCGCAGCTGGCACTGGCCTGGCTGCTGCACCGGGGCGAGCACGTCATCCCCATTCCGGGCACAACGAGTGTGGAGCACCTGCACGACGACCTGGGGGCAGTGGATGTGACGCTGGACGCCGCGACGATGCAGCGCCTGGACGGGCTCATCAACCAGCACACGGTGGTGGGCGCACGCTACAACGCGCAGAACGCGAGCGAGGTGGACACCGAGGCTTTTGCGGGCTGATTGAGTTCCGGGCAAAAAAAAGCCGGTGGCCTTGGCAGGCGACCGGCTTGAACAGGGTAGTTGCTTCTAGCGCTTCGTCATCATCATCTTGAGAGGTGTCCACTGCGCAGGGGGAGCCCCGCGCAGCGGACCGTGGCGTGGTTACTTGGCCACCACGCGCACCATTTCCAGGCACTTGTTCGAGTAGCCCCATTCGTTGTCGTACCAGCTCACGACCTTGACGAAGGTGCCGTCCAGCGCGATGCCGGCGTCAGCGTCAAAGATGGACGTGCGGGTGTCGCCACGGAAGTCGGTGGCCACCACCTTGTCTTCGGTGTAGCCCAGAACGCCCTTCAGCGCGCCTTCGGACTGGGCCTTCATTTCGGCCTTGATTTCTTCGTAGGTGGCAGCCTTGTCCAGTTCCACCGTCAGGTCCACCACCGACACGTCAGACGTGGGCACGCGGAAGGACATGCCGGTCAGCTTCTTGTTCAGCGCAGGGATCACCACGCCCACGGCCTTGGCAGCGCCAGTGCTGGAGGGAATGATGTTTTCCAGAATGCCACGGCCGCCGCGCCAGTCTTTGTTCGAAGGGCCGTCCACGGTCTTTTGCGTGGCAGTCGCTGCGTGCACGGTGGTCATCAGGCCGCGCTTGATGCCCCACTTGTCATTCAGCACCTTGGCCACGGGGGCCAGGCAGTTGGTGGTGCACGATGCGTTGGAGATGATGGCCTGGCCCGCGTAGGTGTCGTGGTTCACGCCGAACACGAACATGGGGGTGTCGTCCTTGGAGGGGGCCGACAGCACGACCTTCTTGGCGCCTGCGTCGATGTGCTTCTGCGCCGTGACCTTGTCCAGGAACAGGCCGGTGGATTCGATCACGATCTCGGCGCCGACTTCGTTCCACTTCAGGTTGGCGGGGTCGCGCTCTTGCGTCAGGCGGATCTTCTTGCCGTTGACGATCAGGGTGTTGCCTTCAACGGCCACGGTGCCTTCAAAGCGGCCGTGCACCGAGTCGTACTGCAGCATGTAGGCCAGGTAGTCGGGCTCCAGCAGGTCGTTGATGCCCACGACTTCGATGTCGCTGAAGTTCTGGATGGCCGAGCGCAGCACGTTGCGGCCGATGCGGCCAAAGCCGTTGATACCAATCTTGATCGTCATAGGGAGCCTCTTCAAAGTTGCAAAGTCGAAATCGGGAATCTGCCGCTGCACGCCCGCTGGCATCGGGGCACAGCGGGCAGGAGAAGTTTTAGCGGGCCTTCTTGGCGGGCTTCAGGCGCGCAGCGCCGATGGCGACCAGCACGGCATCGGCCACGTTCTCTTCGGTGAAGCCGAAGTGCTTGAACAGCACGGGCGCGGGGGCCGATTCGCCGTAGGTGTCGATGCCCACCACGGCAGCGCAGCCGTATTTCCACCAGCCGTCGGTCACGCCCATTTCCACGGCCACGCGCGGCACGCCGGCGGGCAGCACGCTGCTCTTGTACTTGGCGTCTTCACGGTCAAAGGTGGTGGTGCTGGGCATGGAGACCACGCGCACCGGCACCTTCTTGTCGGCCAGCAGGCGCTGGGCCTTCAGGGCCAGCTGCACTTCTGAGCCGGTGGCGATGATCACGGCCACAGGCTTCTTCTTGATGCCCACGTCGGCGGGCTCGCTCAGCACATAGGCGCCGCGCGAGATCTCGCCCAGGTCGCGTTTGGGCGCGTAGGGCAGGTTCTGGCGCGACAGGGCCAGCACGGTGGGCTTGTTCCGGTTGGAGAGGGCCACGCTCCAGGCTACGGCGGTTTCGGCCGTGTCGGCAGGGCGCCAGACATCGAGGTTGGGGATCAGGCGCAGGCTGGCCACATGCTCGATGGACTGGTGCGTGGGGCCGTCTTCGCCCAGGCCGATGGAGTCGTGCGTGAACACGTGGATCACACGCTGCTTCATCAGCGCGGCCATGCGGATGGCGTTGCGGCTGTAGTCGCTGAAGGTCAGGAAGGTGCCGCCGTAGGGGATGAAGCCACCGTGCAGCGCCACGCCGTTCATGATGGCGGCCATGCCGAATTCGCGCACGCCGTAGTTGATGTGGCGGCCGCCCACGCCAGCCTCGTTCTTCACCACGTGGCCTTGCATGTCAAAACGCAGGTTGGGCGTGCTCTTGGTGTTGGTGAGGTTGGAGCCGGTCAGGTCGGCGCTGCCGCCCAGCAGCTCTGGCAGGGCGGCGGTGAAGGCTTCGAGCGCCAGCTGGCTGGCCTTGCGGCTGGCCACGGTTTCGCCCTTGGTGTGGGCGGCCACCACGGTGTCCACGGCCACTTGCGCAAAGTTGGCGGGCAGGTCGCCGTTCATGCGGCGGGTGAGTTCGGCGGCCAGCTCGGGGAATGCCTTGCTATAGGCGGCAAAGCGGTCGTTCCAGGCAGCTTCGGCACTTTGGCCGTTGGCCTTGCAATCCCAGCTGGCGTAGACGTCTTCGGGAATCACGAAGGGCTCGCTGGTCCAGCCCAGGGCTTCGCGGGTCAGGGCGATTTCTTCAGCGCCGAGCGGTTCGCCGTGGGCCTTGGCGGTGTTGGCGCGGTTGGGGCTGCCCTTGCCGATGTGCGTCTTGCAGACGATCAGGGTGGGGCGCTCGGTCTGCTTCTTGGCTTCTTCGATGGCCGTGGCCACCTTGTCGGCGTCATGGCCGTCGATGGGGCCGATCACGTTCCAGCCGCTGGCCACAAAACGCAGGGGGGTGTTGTCTGCAAACCAGGGAGCGACCTGGCCGTCGATGCTGATGCCGTTGTCGTCGTACAGGGCGATCAGCTTGTTGAGCTTCCAGGCGCCTGCCAGAGACACGGCTTCGTGGCTGATGCCTTCCATCAGGCAGCCGTCGCCCAGGAAGGCGTAGGTGTGGTGGTCCACCACGGCATGGCCTTCGCGGTTGAACTCGGCGGCCAGCAGTTTTTCGGCCAGCGCAAAGCCCACGGCGTTGGTGATGCCCTGGCCCAGCGGGCCGGTGGTGGTTTCCACGCCGGGGGTGATGCCCACTTCGGGGTGGCCGGCGGTCTTGCTGTGCAGCTGGCGGAAGTTTTTCAGCTCGTTCATGGGCAGGTCGTAGCCCGTGAGGTGCAGCAGCGAATAGATCAGCATCGAGCCGTGGCCGTTGCTCAGCACAAAACGGTCGCGGTCAAACCACTGGGGGTTGGTGGGGTTGTGCTTGAGGTGGCGAGCCCACAGGCCCACAGCCATGTCGGCCATGCCCATGGGGGCGCCGGGGTGGCCGGAGTTGGCTTGTTGAACGGCGTCCATGGCCAATGCGCGGATCGCATTTGCCATCTGTTGGGATTGCTGGGTGTTGGCCATGGGGGAGTGGTTCAGGGTGGGAGGTTCAGGGGAAACCCGGCATTTTACCGGGGCGGCGTTCGCCCGCCTGAATTGGCATGGCAACGCCCCGGGGCACGGCGGCAATGCACTACAGTGCGGGCCATGCAAGGACTGCACCTCACCGCCGATCTCCAGGGCTGCCGCTGCGCCAGCGCCTGGCTGCTGGACGCCGCCGCCCTGGGGGGCGCCTGCACCGACGCCGTGCGCGCCGCCGGGCTGCAGGCCGTGGGGCAGCTGTTTCATGAATTTCCGGCCACTGCGCGCGGCCCTGGCGGGGTGACAGCTACTGTTTTGCTAGCAGAGTCGCACCTGTGTGTGCACACCTGGCCCGAGCAGCGTGCCGTCACCCTGGATGTGTATGTGTGCAATTTCGGCGCCGACCATTCGGCCAAGGCGCATGCGCTGATGGACGCGCTGCTGGCCTTGTTCCAGCCCACCACCGCAGATCGCCACGCGCTGCAGCGGGGTGTGGTGAGTGAGGTGGCCGCATGAGTCCTGCCCAGCACCAAGTCCCGGCCCTGCTGCTGGCTGCTGGCCGGGGCGAGCGCATGCGCCCCCTGACCGACACCACGCCCAAGCCTCTGCTGCAGGTGCAAGGCCAGCCGCTGCTGCAGTGGCACCTGCAGGCTTTGCGGGATGCGGGTGTCCGGCGGGCGGTGATCAACACCGCCTGGCTGGGCAGCCAGATCAGCGACTGTTTTTCAGATGTTTTTGGCCCTTCGCGCGCAACTGGCAAGCCTGAGCAGCTATCAATTTCATACTCCCACGAAGGGGTGGACTTTGGTGATGCTTTGGAAACCGCTGGCGGCATCGCGCGTGCGCTGCCCCAACTGGGGGGCGTGTTCTGGCTCGCGGCGGGCGACGTGTTTGCGCCTGACTTCGTGTTCGACAGCGCGGCCGTGGCGGCCTTCGAGGCCAGCACCCACCTGGCCCATCTGTGGCTGGTGCCCAACCCCGCCCACAACCCGCGCGGCGACTTTGGCCTGTCGGCCGACGGCCTGGCGCTGAACCTGCCCGCCGATGACCCCGCGCCGCGTTACACCTACAGCACCATCGCCCTGCTGCGCGCCGAGCTGTTCGCGGCGCCCTGGTGCGACATCCCGCCGTGCAACCCCGGCGGCATCAAAGCCCCGCTCGCGCCGCTGCTGCGCCGGGCGATGGACAATGGTCGCGTCAGCGCGCAGCTCTATACCGGCCGCTGGACCGATGTGGGCACGCCCGAACGGCTGGCCGAACTCAACACCCTTGCTTGCGACCCCCTCCCATGACCACCACCGTGCCTGCTTCCGTCTACGCCCAGCGCCGCGCGCACCTGGCTGCCCAGCTGGGCCCAGGGGGCATTGCCATCATTCCTACGGCGCCCGAGCGTCCGCGCAACCGCGATACGGACTTTCTGTACCGCCACGACAGCTACTTCTGTTACCTGACCGGCTTCACTGAGCCGGGCGCCTGCCTGGTGCTGGCGCATGATGGCCGCAGCACGCTGTTCTGCCAGCCCAAGGACCTGGAGCGCGAAATCTGGGACGGCTATCGCCTGGGCCCCGCCGCTGCGCCTGCTGCCCTGGGCGTGGACGCCGCACATTCGATGGCCGAGATGGACAGCAAGCTGCCGCGCCTGCTCGAAAACACGGCCTGCGTCTGGTACCCCTTTGCCACACACAGCGGTCTGGCCGCACGCGTGGAGGGCTGGCTCAACGTGGTGCGCGGGCGTGTGCGCTACGGCGCGCTGTGCCCCGCCGCGCAGAACGACCTGTGCACGCTGCTCGACGAGATGCGTCTGTTCAAGGACGCCTACGAGCAGGACATCATGCGCCGCGCCAGCAGCATCAGCGCGCAGGCCCATATCCGCGCCATGCAGCGTGCCGCCCGCATGCTGCGCGCCGGAGAGGATGTGCGCGAGTATCACCTCGAAGCCGAACTGCTGCACGAGTTCCGCCAGCACGGATCGCAGTACCCCGCCTACAACTCCATCGTGGCCGCCGGGGCCAACGCCTGCGTGCTGCACTACCGTGCCGATGCCGCGCCCGTGCGTGCCGGCGAGCTGGTGCTGATCGACGCGGGCTGCGAGCTGCATGGCTACGCCAGCGACATCACGCGCACCTTCCCGGCCAACGGCAAGTTCACCGGGCCGCAGCGCGCGCTGTACGACCTGGTGCTGGCCAGCCAGGATGCGGCAGTGGCAGCCACCAAGGCGGGCGCCCGCTTCAACGACCCGCACGATGCCACGGTGGCCGTGCTGGCACAGGGCATGCTGGACCTGGGCCTGCTCGACAAGAACAAGGTGGGTACCGTACAGGACGTGATCGACCAGCGCGCCTACTTCCAGTTCTACATGCACCGCACCGGCCACTGGCTGGGCATGGATGTGCACGACTGCGGCAGCTATGTGGAGCCCGGCGAGGTCGGTCAGGCCAGCGAACGCAAAGACCCGCTCTCGGGCGAAACCATCACCAACCGGCCCAGCCGCATCCTGCGGCCCGGCATGGTGCTGACCATCGAGCCCGGCATCTATGTGCGCCCCGCCGAGGGGGTGCCCGAGCAGTTCCATCACATCGGCATCCGCATCGAGGACGATGCCATCGTCACCGACACCGGTTGTGAGCTGATCACGCGCGGCGTGCCCGTCAAGGCCGACGAGATTGAGGCCCTGATGCGATGAGCGCGGCGCAAGGGGCTCTGGCCCGCTCGCCCGGGTGGCGCCTGGGCGCGCTGCTGTGGCTGCTGGGCTTGCCCGGTGTGGTGGCCGTGGTCTGGACGCTGCAGCCACCCCTGCAGGCCAATGCGGCCTTGCTGCCCTTGCCCCTGTGGGCGGTGCTGCTGCTCAGCGGCTTGCAGACAGCCGTGCTGCTGGCGCTGGCCGTTGCCATCGGCGTGTGGCTGGCGCCCCGCGTGGGGCTGCAGGCGCCGGTGCTGTCTGCGTGGCTGGGCGGCGGGCCCGTGGGCCCTGCACTGCGCGCGGTGGTGGCACCCGGCGTGATGGGCGGCGTGGCAGGCGCCGCGTGGCTGTGGGCGCTGGCCCAGGTGGCGCCGCAGGCGCTGCAGCCATCCGACCCCGCCAGCGCGGTGCCGCTGGTGGTCAAGCTGCTTTACGGTGGCATTACCGAGGAGCTGCTGGTGCGCTGGGGCGTGATGACCCTGCTGCTGTGGCTGGGCTGGCGCGTGGTGCAGCGTGGGCAGGGCCTGCCCGGCAAGGCGCTGGTGGCGGCGGCGGTGGTGCTCAGCGCCCTGTTGTTTGCGGTGGGGCACCTGCCAGCCGCCCAGGCCATGGCCGGGGTGCTGACGCCGCCGGTGGTGCTGTTTGTGCTGGTTGGCAACGCCGCGTTTGGCCTGCTGGCCGGTGCGCTCTATGCCCGCCGTGGACTGGAGGCGGCCATCGTCGCGCATGTGCTGGCGCACCTGTTGTCGCATCCTCTGCTGTGACGGTGCTGCGGGTAACCCGCATGTAACCGCTTCGTGTGAGAATTGAAACTCGATTACATCCTCAACGACCGAGAGAAAGAGACATGTCCATGCCTACCCGCCGCGCCACCAAGATTGTTGCCACCCTGGGCCCCGCATCGAGTGACCCGGCGCTGCTGGAGGCCATGATCCGAGCGGGCGTGAACGTGGTGCGGCTGAACTTCAGCCATGGCAAGGCGCAGGACCACATCGACCGCGCCGCCACCGTGCGCGCTGCCGCCCAGCGTGCGGGCCGCGAGGTGGCCATCATGGCCGACCTGCAGGGCCCCAAGATCCGCGTGGGCAAGTTTGCCGAAGGCAAGGTGATGCTCGAATCCGGCGCCCAATTTGTGCTGGATGCCTCGCGCACCGAGCTGGGCGACATCGAAGGCGTGGGCCTGGATTACAAGGAGCTGCCGCGCGACGTGAAGGCGGGCGATGTGCTGCTGCTCAACGATGGCCTGATCGTGCTCACGGTGGATGCCGTGCGTGGCGAGGCCGTGCACACCACGGTGAAGGTGGGTGGCGAGCTGTCCAACAACAAGGGCATCAACAAGAAGGGTGGCGGCCTCACGGCACCGGCCCTCACGGCCAAGGACATGGAAGACATCCGCACGGCCATGAGCTTCCAGGCCGACTACGTGGCGGTGAGCTTCCCCAAGAACGCGACCGACATGGAAATGGCGCGCCAGCTGTGCAACGTGGCAGCCTCCGAGTTCCGCCACAAGCCGGGCCTGATCGCGAAGATCGAGCGCGCCGAAGCCATCCCGCACCTCGAAGCCATCCTGCGCGTGAGCGACGGCATCATGGTGGCGCGCGGCGACCTGGCCGTGGAGGTGGGCAACGCTGCCGTGCCCGCGCTGCAGAAAAAGATGATCCGCATGGCGCGCGACATGGACAAGGTGGTCATCACCGCCACGCAGATGATGGAAAGCATGATCACCAACCCCGTGCCCACGCGCGCCGAGGTGAGTGACGTGGCCAACGCCGTGCTGGACGGCACCGACGCCGTGATGCTGAGCGCCGAGACGGCCGCAGGCCGCTACCCGCTCGAAACCGTGGAAGAAATGGCCACCATCTGCGCAGCCGCAGAAGCGGCGGAAGACCACCAGCTGGATGCCGATTTCACCGGCCAGACCTTTGGCCGCATCGACCAGTCCATCGCCATGGGTGCGCTGTTCACGGCCCACCACCTGGGCGCCAAGGCTATCGTGGCCATGACTGATAGCGGCGCCACGGCGCTGTGGATGAGCCGCCACAGCATCCGCATCCCCATCTACGCCCTCACCCCCAAGGTGGCCACGCAGCGCAAGATGGCCATGTACCGCAACGTGCGCCCTTTGCTCATGGACACCAGCGCCGACCGCGACACCGCGCTGGACCAGGCCGAGCGCCACTTGAAGAGCCGCAACATCGTGCAGAAGGGCGATGTGTACGCCATCACCTGCGGCGAACCCATGGGCGCGCCGGGCGGCACCAACATGCTGAAGATCTGCGTGGCGAGCTGACTGGCCAGGTTCTGAGCCGTTAGCTGGCTGCCTGCGGCGGGTCGTTGGCGAGAGACAACGCCGCCAGGCGTGGGCGCAGGGCCGACGCGGCCAGGTCGCACAGCCAGCCCACCGTCCAGCACAGCCAGCCGGTCCACAGCGTGTGGCTCATGAAATGTGCGCCCCGCACCTGCTGGGCACCACCCAGCGCCAAGCCCGCGATCACTGCACCCGCCAGCCACCAGCGTGCGGCAATGGGGGCCTTGTGGCGCAGCGCGAAGTAGCCCCCGACAAAGGCAAACCCAGCCGAGGCATGGCCCGCAGGAAAACACCGCCCGCCACCACCGTCGATCACCCCCAGCGCCCAGTGGGAGGCGTAGCGCGCCACGCCGCCGAACTCCGCCAGATCCCAGGGGCAGCTGGTGGTGCTCAGGTTCTTGCCTATGCTCACGGCCGCCAGCGCCAGCAGGGCGCTCAGGGCCATTTGCAGGCGCTCGCCCGCATCCAGCCGCCGCAGCACGCCCTGGGGCCACCACACCCCCAGCGCCAGCAGCAGCACCAGCAGCCACCCCAGGCGGCGCCCGCCTTCATGGAGCACCTGCACAAAGAACCAGTGGTCCCGCATCGGAAACCCGGTGTCCGAACCAAACAGGCGCGCCAGTGGAACGTCCTGCCCGCCCAGGTCCCAGGCCACCACGGCGGCCAGGAGGCAGAGGGTCCACAGGAACAGGGCGCGGGGGCGGTGGGCCGAACGGTGGGACGGGGGCTGCATGGTCATCATCCCCGGGACCATAGGGTCCGCCACTTAACACCGTCTTAATGGCCCCCGGTGCGCTGCACGCGGTGACAATGGCGCCATGCGAATACTCGTTGTCGAAGACGATGCGGGCATTGCCACGGGCCTGCGCACCAACCTCCAGCAGCGTGGCTATGCGGTGGATGTGTGCGATGGCGTGGCCAGCGCCTGGGGGGCATTGCGCGCAGAGCGTTTTGATGCCGTGCTGCTGGACCTGGGGCTGCCCGACGGGGACGGCGCGGAGCTGCTGCGGCGGCTGCGCCTGAGCCCGGCTGCGGGCGCGTCGGCTGCAGCGGTCCTGCCCGATCCCTCCACCCCTGTGCTCATCGTCACGGCCCGCGACCAGGTGCACCAGCGCATTGCAGGGCTGGACGGGGGCGCCGACGACTACCTGGCCAAACCTTTTGACATGGATGAGCTGGATGCGCGCCTGCGCGCCCTGCTGCGCCGGGCTGCAGGACGTGCGTCGCCCACCATCCGCCATGGTGATATCGAGATGGACCCCGCGGCGCGCACTGTGCACCAGGGCGGCAGGCTGGTGGAGATGTCGCCCCGGGAGTTTTCGGTGTTGCTGGTGCTGCTGGAGGCGCGCGGGCGGGTGCTGTCGCGCCAGCAGATCGAGGAGCGCCTGTACAGCTGGGACGCAGCCATCGAGAGCAATGCGGTGGAGGTCCATATCCACCACCTGCGGCGCAAGCTGGGCAGCGCCAGCATCCAGACCATGCGCGGCGTGGGCTACTTCATGCCCCAGGAGGCCGCCGCATGAGCGCTGCCGCACCGCCCAGCAACGGTGTGCGCAGGCCGTCGCTGACCCGCCAGCTGCTGCTGTGGTCGCTGGGCGCGCTGGTGCTGGTGTGGGGCAGCTTTGTGTTCATGGGCTACCAGACGGGCGTGCACGAGGCGGACGAGCTGACCGACGGGCACCTGGCCAGCGTGTCGGCGCTGCTGCTGAACCTGCGCGCCAATGCGGTGGGCGAGGCACCCCAGGTCACACCGCGCGTGGCCACGCCCTGGCTCAAGTCGCATGACTACCAGCAATCGCTCAGCGTGGTGCAGTGGGATGCGCAGGGGCGTCTGTTGCACCACAGCGGCTCGGCCCCCATGCCCGCTTTCAGCGCTGCCGAAGGGTTTGCCAACATGGTGCTGGGGGCGGAGGGGGTGGTGTGGCGCAGCTTTTCGCAATGGGATGCGGCGCGCGAGCGCAAGGTCATGGTGCTGCTGGAACTGCGCGAGCGGGACGAGCTGGCCCAGGACATTGCCGAGCAGATGATCGAGCCCGGCCTGTGGCTGCTGCCCGTGGTGTCCCTGGCCCTGGGGCTCGCTCTGTGGCGCGGCCTGCGCCCGCTGTATGCCTTGTCGGCCGACGTGGCGGCACTGGACCCCGCCAGCACGCAGCGCCTGGCCTCGCGCCATGCCTGGAGCGAGTTCGAGTCGGTGGTGGCGTCGATCAACACCCTGCTGGACCGGCAGCAGGCCGCCATGGTGCGTGAGCGCCGACTGGCCAATGAAGTCGCGCACGAGCTGCGCACGCCGCTGTCTTCCATCGCACTGCAGGCCAGCGCCCTGGGCGGGGCGCTGGACGCGGACGCCCGGGCCCAGGCCATTGCCCGCATCGGCCAGGACGCGCTGCGGGCGGGGCATGTGCTCAATCAGCTGCTGGCCCTGGCGCGCGCGAGCCGGGCCGAGCTGCACGAGGCCAAGGCGCCGGTGGACCTGTGTGCCGTGGCCCGCCAAGTCTGCGCCGACTTTGCCCAGGCAGCCTGGCAGCGGGGGGATGACATCGCGCTGTCGGCGCCGCAGGCACTCTGGGTGTCCGGGCATGTGCTGCTGCTGGACATTGCGGCCCGCAACCTGGTGGAGAACGCGCTCAAGCACACACCGGAGGGCACACACATCGCCGTGCAGGTGGGGGCCTCCGAAGGGGGCGGTGCATGGCTGCAGGTATGCGACGACGGCGCCCGCAGCCGGGTCGATGGCCCCCCTGCGGAAGGTGTGGGAAGCCCCCCGGACAGCCTGCACCTGGGCCATGAAATCCTGCGGCGGGTGGCAGACATCCATGGTGGTGAATTTGGCCCGGCGCCCGCCGTGCCGCCCTTTACCACCTGTTTCCGGTTGGATTTGCCCCCTGCGGTGGTCACGCCCCCCGGTTAAAATCGCGGGTTACCAAGCGGTTACCACCGCCCAGCCCGGCTCACAGCGCCTTCCCCAACCCTCAACGGACCCCACGACCATGCCTCTCGTTTCGATGCGCGAACTGCTCGACCATGCCGCAGCCAACAGCTATGGCATCCCTGCCTTCAACGTCAACAACCTGGAGCAGGTCCAGGCCGTGATGGCCGCCGCTGACGAAGTGGGTGCTCCAGTCATCCTGCAGGCCAGCGCCGGTGCCCGCAAGTACGCGGGCGAGCCCTTTATCAAGCACCTGATCCAGGCGGCAGTCGAGGCTTTCCCCCACATCCCGCTGGTCATGCACCAGGACCACGGCACCTCGCCCAAGGTGTGTGCCGGCGCCATCGATCTGGGCTTTGGCTCGGTGATGATGGACGGCTCGCTGATGGAAGACGGCAAGACGCCTTCGTCCTTCGAATACAACGTGGAAGTGACCCGCAAGGTCGTGGACATGGCCCACAAGGTGGGCGTGACGGTGGAAGGTGAACTGGGCTGCCTGGGCAACCTGGAAACCGGCGAAGCCGGTGAGGAAGACGGCATTGGCGCCGAGGGCAAGCTGGACCACAGCCAGATGCTGACCGACCCCGAAGAAGCGGCCGTGTTTGTGAAGGCCACCCAGTTGGATGCCTTGGCCATTGCCATTGGCACCAGTCACGGCGCCTACAAGTTCAGCCGCAAGCCCACGGGCGACATCCTGGCCATCAGCCGCGTCAAGGAAATCCACAAGCGCATTCCCAACACCCACCTGGTGATGCACGGCTCCTCGTCGGTGCCCGCCGAGCTGCTGGCCATCATCAACCAGTACGGCGGCAAGATGAAGGAAACCTACGGCGTGCCCGTCGAGGAGATCCAGGAAGCCATCAAGCACGGCGTGCGCAAGATCAACATCGACACCGACATCCGCCTGGCCATGACCGGCGCGGTGCGCAAGTTCCTGGCCGAGAACCCCGACAAGTTCGACGCACGCGAATGGCTCAAGCCCGCCCGCGAAGCCGCCAAGCAGGTCTGCAAGGCCCGCTACCTGGAGTTCGGCTGCGAAGGCCAGGGCGCCAAGATCAAGGGCCACAGCCTGCAGGTGGTGGCCGCCCAGTACGCCTCGGGGGCGCTGGCCCAAGTGGTGAACTGATTCCCCCGGCACAGGCCCCCGCAGGGCCCTGCACAGCCTGGCTGCGTTCTGCAGCCAGGCTTTTTTTTGCCTGAACGGGACCTGGGCTGGGGAGTTCCCTCTACATCAGACAAAGGCGACAGCGATAAGAATTTCTTCATGTAAGCTCGCGGTCAGCTTTTCCGGAAGGGGCTGTGCAGGGTCTGATACCAGGGCGTGCACCGCAAATACCCTACCGGTTTTGCTCTACCCGAACGGAATGGGGTGGCATTGGATGGGATGATGGAAGGCGAATCCGCATGAACCTTTTTCTATGACTCTGATGATTTCGAAGTTCCGGTATCTGTTGCCCTGCGCCCTGGCTGTCCTGATGGCTGGATGTGCGCCGTTGACCGTTCCGCCCAAGGCGGAGTACCCCGTGGGCCGTGCGCGCCTCGTGCTGCCGCCGGGGGCTTGGCAAGACCTGGGCTCCACCGATGAAGCCCGTGCCACGCTGCAAACCCGGGCCGTGGGCCTGAGCAGTGCGCAAGGGGAATGGCTGGCCGTGCTGCGTGTGCAGACCAACCGCACCGGCGACCTGGCCGGGTTTCCGATCGGGCCCGGTGACTGCCCGCCCCAGCAGAATGTGACGGTGGTGGATGCAGCGGCTGGCAGTCCTGTGCGTGCAGACTGCCTGCGCCTCAAGAACTGGGGCAGCAGTGCCCAGTGGCTGGAAAAGAACCGCCCCGACCTGGCCCAATGGCTGAGCGGCCGCCAGATCGTGCTGAAACAGCCGTATTCGTACCTGAGCTACCGCTACGCCACCCCCACTGGTGCCTGGGTGGTGGTGGATGCGCTGGTGGACCAGCGGCTGCTGGGCACCCGGCCCCGCAACAACGACGAGTTCCTGGTCGCGGGGCGGCCCGCCCAGCAGTGGGGCCAGGACCTGGCCCAGGCCGCACGCCTGAGTGTCAGCATGATGGACGGCTACCTGGCCGTGCCACCGTTCCCGTTTGCCGAAGCCGCATCCAAAAAATAAGCGGCGCAAACAGACAGCCAAACAATAAATAAGACAGCAAGACAACATGAGAGAGGGAGATTCACCATGGGCGTGATCCTGCAAATCCTGGGGCTCATCATCACCTTCACGATGGCGATGGAGGCCCTGCGCCGTTTTGGCATTGATGTGGGCTGGCTGAACCCGCTGGCCTTTTTCCGCCGCCGCGCCTGGGCCAAGAAGGTCACGACACCGCCCTTGTACGCGCTGGAGCACCCGGTGGACGTGGTGGCGGTGATGGCGTTGGCCATGGTGCAGGCGACGGGCGCGGTGACTGTGGAGCAGAAAGAAGGCGTGCTGGCCCTGCTGCGCCAGCACCTGGGCCTGGGGGATGCCGATGCGAACAACCTCTGGGTGGCCAGCTCCCACATGCTGCGCAACCGCGCGCTGGCGCCCACTGAAGTGCCCGCTGTGCTGGAGCGCAGCATCGAAAAGTTCACCGATTACCACGTGCAGACCCTGCGCTCCGTGATGCAGGGCGCGGCGCAGATCGTGCCCCCCACCAGCGCTGCGCAGCAGCAGCTCCTGGAGGCCGTGGACGCCTGCTTTGCCCAGAAGCAGGCCGCTGCGCGCCCCTGGGCGGGCTGACGCTGCGGCAGTCGCGCCGGCCCTGGCCAAAAAGATTTCATCACTTCGAGGAGACCTCCCATGCAGACCAGCCCCGTCCCGCAGCCGCAGCGCATAGGCATCCCCAGGGAAACCTTCCCTGGCGAAAAGCGCGTGGCCACCGTGCCCGATGTGGTGGAAAAACTGGTCAAGCTGGGCTTCACGGTCGCCGTGGAGTCGGGGGCTGGTGAGGCCGCCAACTTCAGCGATGACGCCTACCGCGCCGCAGGGGCGGAGGTGGTGGACGGTGCTGCGGCGCTGTGGGCCGGGTCGGACATCGTTTTCAAGGTGCGCCCGCCCAGCAGCGGCGAAGTGGCGCTGATGCGCGAGGGGACGACGCTCATCGACTTCATCTGGCCTGCACAGAATCCGGATCTGATGCAGCAACTGGCGGCGAAAAAGGCCACGGTACTCGCCATCGACTGCCTGCCGCGCACGCTCTCGCGCGCCCAGAAGATGGACGCGCTCACGTCCACCGCAGGCGTCAGCGGCTACCGCGCCGTGATCGAGGCGGCGAACGCTTTTGGCCGCTTCTTCAATGGCCAGATCACGGCTGCGGGCAAGGTGCCACCGGCCAAGGTGTTCATTGCTGGCGCTGGCGTGGCGGGCCTGGCGGCCATCGGCACGGCGGCCAACCTGGGCGCCATCGTGCGCGCCAACGACACGCGTGCCGAAGTGGCCGACCAGGTCAAGTCGCTGGGCGGCGAGTTCGTGAAGGTGGACTACGAGGAAGAAGGCTCGGGCGGCGGCGGCTATGCCAAGGTCATGAGCGAGGGCTTCCAGGCTGCGCAGCGCAAGATGTACGCGGAGCAGGCCAAGGACGCGGACATCATCATCACCACCGCGCTGATCCCGGGCAAGCCCGCCCCCAAGCTCATCACCGCCGAGATGGTGCAGAGCATGAAGCCCGGCAGCGTGATCGTGGACATGGCGGCCGAACAGGGCGGCAACTGCGAGCTGACCGTGCCTGGCGAGGCCGTGGTGCGCCATGGCGTGACCATCGTGGGCTACACCGACCTGGCATCGCGCCTGGCCAAGCAGTCGTCCACGCTGTACGCCACCAACCTGCTGCGCCTGACGGAGGAGCTGTGCAAGGCCAAGGACGGCGTGGCCGTGGTCAACATGGAGGACGACGCGATCCGTGGGCTCACCGTGGTCAAGGACGGCGCCATCACCTGGCCCGCCCCACCGCTCAAACAGGCCCCTGCCCCCGCACCCAAGGCCGCTGCGGCGCCTGTGGAGCAGAAGAAGGGTGGACATGGCCATGGCAGCAGCGCGCCGCTGCCCGCCAAGACATTGGCGATCCTGTTTGCCGTAGCCGCCGTGGCCTTCTGGTTCATCGGCGCCTATGCGCCTGCCGCGTTCCTGGGCCACTTCACCGTGTTCGTGCTGGCCTGCTTCATCGGCTACATGGTGGTGTGGAATGTGACGCCTGCGCTGCACACGCCGCTGATGAGCGTGACCAACGCCATCTCCAGCATCATCGCCATCGGTGCGCTGGTGCAGATCGCACCGCCCGAAGCAGGCGTGAACGGGCGGCCCGACGGGCTCATCCTCTGGCTGGCCTTTGCAGGCACTGTGCTCACGGCCATCAACATGTTCGGCGGCTTTGCGGTCACGCGCCGCATGCTGGCCATGTTCCGCAAGTAAAAGACAACGACAAGAACAACGAGGAGCACAGAACATGTCCCAAAGTCTCGCCACCGTCGCCTACCTGGGCGCGGCCATTTTGTTCATCCTGAGCCTGGGCGGGCTCTCCAACCCCGAAACCTCGCGCCGGGGCAACCTGTTCGGCATGGTCGGCATGGCGCTGGCCGTGCTGGCCACCGTGTTTGGCCCGCGCGTGAGCAGCAGCGGCATCGCCTGGATCGTCGGCGCGCTGGTGATTGGCGGCGGCATCGGCCTGTATGCGGCCAAGGTCGTCAAGATGACGCAGATGCCCGAGCTGGTCGCACTCATGCACAGCCTGGTGGGCCTGGCCGCCTGCCTGGTGGGGTTTGCGAGTTACGTCGATACCTCGATCCAGCTGCAAGGGGCCGAAAAAATCATCCACGAGGTGGAGATCTACGTCGGCATCCTGATCGGCGCGGTCACGTTCAGCGGCTCGCTGATCGCCTTTGGCAAGCTCAACGGCAAGATCGGCGGCAAGCCGCTGCTGCTGCCCGGCCGCCACTGGCTTAACCTGGCCGCGCTGCTGATCGTGATCTGGTTCGGCCGCGAGTTCCTGCGTGCTGAAACGGTGGAGCAGGGCATGCTGCCGCTCACGGTGATGACGGTGATTGCGCTGCTGTTCGGCATCCACATGGTCATGGCCATCGGCGGCGCCGACATGCCGGTGGTGGTGTCCATGCTCAACAGCTATTCGGGCTGGGCGGCGGCGGCCACGGGCTTCATGCTCAGCAACGACCTGCTCATCGTGACCGGCGCGCTGGTGGGCTCCTCAGGGGCCATCCTGTCCTACATCATGTGCAATGCGATGAACCGCAACTTCATCAGCGTGATTGCCGGGGGATTTGGCTCTGGCGGCGGCGCCCCGGCCAAGAAGGGCGATGCCGCCGAGCCGCAGGGCGAGGTGGTGCCGGTGGCGGCCACGGAAACGGCCGAACTGCTGCGCGATGCCAAGAGCGTGATCATCGTGCCCGGCTACGGCATGGCCGTGGCCCAGGCGCAGCACACGGTCAACGAGATCGTGAAGACCCTGCGCGAGAAGGGCACGAACGTGCGGTTTGCGATCCACCCGGTGGCAGGTCGCATGCCCGGCCACATGAACGTGCTGCTGGCCGAGGCCAAGGTGCCCTACGACATCGTGATGGAGATGGACGAGATCAACGAAGATTTCCCCGAAGCCGACGTGGCCATGGTCATCGGCGCCAACGACATCGTGAACCCCGCCGCGCAGGACGACCCCACCAGCCCGATTGCCGGCATGCCGGTGCTCGAAGTGTGGAAGGCCAAGACCTCCATCGTGATGAAGCGCTCCATGGCCTCGGGGTATGCGGGGGTGGACAACCCTTTGTTCTACAAGGACAACAACCGCATGCTCTTCGGCGATGCCAAGAAAATGCTCGACGAAGTGCTCGCCGCGCTCAAGGGCTGACGGGCATAATTCACCGGTGGAAAAAAGCACGACCGTGCTGAAAATGACGGCACGGTCCAATCACCGCCACTAAAAACTTACCAGGAGACAAAACACATGACCGACCGCCCATGGCTGGCCGCCTATCCGCAAGGGGTTCCCGCCGACATCGACACCTCGCAGTACACCTCCCTTGTCGCCCTCATGGACGAGGCATTCAAGAAGTACGCCGACCGTGTGGCCTACAGCTTCATGGGCAAGGAGGTCACCTACGGCCAGACCGACTCGCTCTCCAGCGCGTTTGCGGCCTACCTGCAAAGCCTGGGCCTGGTCAAGGGCGACCGCGTGGCCATCATGATGCCCAACGTGCCGCAGTACCCCGTTGCCGTAGCCGCCGTGTTGCGCGCAGGGTTTGTGGTGGTCAACGTGAACCCGCTGTACACCCCGCGCGAGCTGGAGCACCAGCTCAAGGACTCGGGCGCCAAGGCCATCGTCATCATCGAGAACTTCGCCGCTACGCTGGAGCAGTGCATCGCGCACACGCCCGTCAAGCATGTGGTGCTGTGCGCCATGGGCGACCAGCTGGGCCTGCTCAAGGGCGCGCTGGTCAACTACGTGGTGCGCAACGTCAAGAAGATGGTGCCCGCCTACAACCTGCCGGGAGCCGTGCGCTTCAACCAGGCCGTGGCCCAGGGCACGCGCAGCACGCTCAAGAAGCCCGACATCAAGCCCGACGACATCGCGCTGCTGCAGTACACCGGCGGCACCACGGGCGTGAGCAAGGGTGCGGTGCTGCTGCACCGCAACATCCTCGCCAACGTGCTGCAGTCCGAGGCCTGGAATTCGCCCGTGATGAGCAAGGTGCCCGCCGGTGAGCAGCCCACGGCCGTGTGCGCGCTGCCGCTGTATCACATCTTCGCGTTCACCGTGAACATGATGCTGAGCATGCGCACGGGCGGCAAGACCATCCTGATCCCCAACCCGCGCGACCTGCCTGCGGTGCTCAAGGAACTGTCCAAGCACACCTTCCACAGCTTCCCGGCCGTGAACACGCTGTTCAACGGCCTGGCCAACCACCCTGACTTCAACACCGTCAACTGGAAGAACCTCAAGGTCTCGGTGGGCGGTGGCATGGCGGTGCAGGGTGCCGTGGCCAAGCTCTGGCTGGAGAAGACCGGCTGCCCCATCTGCGAAGGCTACGGCCTGTCGGAAACCAGCCCCTCGACCAGCTGCAACCCCGTGACGGCGACCGAGTACACCGGCACTATCGGTGTGCCGATCCCGGGCACCTACATGAAGCTGCTGGATGACGAGGGCCGCGAGGTCACCACGCTGGGCGAGCCGGGCGAAATCGCCATCAAGGGCCCGCAGGTGATGGCGGGCTACTGGCAGCGCCCCGACGAAACCGCCAAGGTCATGACCGACGACGGCTACTTCAAGTCCGGCGACATCGGCATCATGGATGCACGCGGCTTCTTCAAGATCGTGGACCGCAAGAAGGACATGGTGCTGGTCAGCGGCTTCAACGTGTACCCGAACGAGGTCGAGGAAGTCGTCGCCAACTGCCCCGGTGTGCTTGAATGCGCCGTGGTGGGCGTGCCCGACGAAAAGACCGGCGAGGCCGTGAAGCTCGTCATCGTGAAGAAAGACCCGGCGCTCACCGAAGCCCAGGTCAAGGAGTTCTGCCGCCGCGAACTCACGGGCTACAAGCAGCCCAAGGTGATCGAGTTCCGCACGGATCTGCCCAAGACCCCTGTGGGCAAGATCCTGCGGCGCGAGCTGCGCGACAAGAAGTAACCCCGGGCGTGGCGGCGCGCGGGCTTTTGCGCGCCACAATCCACAGGCGGCTTCGGCCGCCTTTTTTCATGGCCGCGCCACGAGCGGCTACTGCTGTGCGCCCCGGTGCCATGGCAAGTTTGAGGGTTTTTGTATGAGTACCGCCATCCTGAGTGCGCTGACCGAAGAGCAAAGCTCCCTGGTCGAGCACCTTGCCCACCCGCAGCGCGTGATGCACGCAGGCCGCGCCTTCTGGCGGGGCGAGCTGAACGACCGGCGCGTGGTGCTGGCACTGTCGGGCATCGGCAAGGTGGCGGCCGCCACCACGGCCACGGCGCTGATCGAGCATTTTGGGGTGGCACGCATCGTGTTCACCGGGGTGGCCGGGGGCGTGGGGGACGGGGTGAACGTGGGCGATGTGGTGGTCGCGCAGGACTACATCCAGCACGACATGGACGCCTCGCCCCTGTTCCCGCGCTGGGAGTTGCCGGGCTATGCGCGCAGCCGCCTGCCTTGCGATCCGGCCTTGACTGCTCTGCTTTTGGAAGCTGCAAAGGCATGTGTGGCAGGCGGTAGCAGCCAACTTGGCTTGAAAAAATTGCCCGACCAGGCGCCCCACCGCGTGCACCACGGCCTGGTGGCCAGCGGCGACCGCTTTGTCTCCACCGCTGCCGAGTCGATCCAGCTGCGCGCCGCACTGCGCAGCGCCGGGCACGATGTGCTGGCCGTGGAGATGGAAGGCGCCGCCGTGGCCCAGGTCTGCCAGGACTACGGCCTGCCCTTCGCCGCCGTGCGCACCATCTCCGACCGCGCCGACGACACCGCCCACGGCGACTTCGCGCTGTTCGTGCAGACCGTCGCCAGCCGCTATGCCGAACACATCGTGCAGACATTGCTTCAAAAGCTATAAATTTAATAGCTTAAAAGGTAATGTGGACGGGCGCAGGGGCCGAATTTTTCTCAAATTTTCAGCAAACAATCCGCCTGTAGTGTCTGTCGTAGCGGCACTCAGCCAAGGGCGTGCCCCATACCAGCGCCACCTAGGAACCGGCTTTGCCGGGCCTCGGGTGGCGTCCCCCCTCGGGGGGGAAGGCGCGCAGCGCCACAGGGGGGCTACTTCAACCAGCCGCGCTTGCGGAAGTACCACATGGGCCCCAGCGCGCTGGCCAGCATCAGCCCCAGCGCATACGGGTAGCCCAGCGACCAGTCCAGCTCGGGCATGAACTTGAAGTTCATGCCGTACACACTCGCAATCAGCGTGGGCGGCAGCAAGGCGACGCTGGCCACCGAGAAGATCTTGATGATCTTGTTCTGGTTGATGTTGATGAAACCGACCGTGGCGTCCATCAAGAAGTTGATCTTGTCGAACAGGAACGCCGTGTGGTTGTCCAGCGACTCGATGTCGCGCAGGATCTGGCGGGCCTCCTCGAACTGCTCGGCGTTGAGCATCTTGGAGCGCATCATGAAGCTCACGGCGCGGCGCGTGTCCATCACGTTGCGGCGGATGCGGCCGTTCAAGTCTTCCTGGCGTGCGATGGCGGCCAGCACCTCGCCCGCACGGGCGTCGGTCACGTCGCCGGCCAGCACCTGGGTGCTGACCTTTTCCAGCTCGTCATAGATGCCTTCGAGCGTGTCGGCCGAATACTCGGCGTCGGCGTCGAACAGCTTGAGCAGCACTTCCTTGGCGTCCTCGATGAGGCCCGGCGCGCGGCGTGCGCGCATGCGCAGCAGGCGGAACACGGGCACGTCTTCGTCGTGGATGGAGAACAGCACGCCCCGGCTCTTGAGGTTGGTGTTGTGCTGGTTCAGGATGAAGGCCACGCGGACCGAGCGCGGGTCTTCGTCGTCGTCGATCAAAAAGTCGCTGCGGATGTGCAACTCGCCGTTGTCTTCCTCGTAGAAGCGGGCGGATTCCTCGATGTCCTCGTCCATCGCATCCTCGGGGATGGACAGGCCGTAGTGCTGTTTGATCCAGCGTTTTTCTTCGAGCGTGGGGGCTTCCAGGTCCACCCAGATCGGCTGGAACTTGGTCAGCTCTTCCAGGGACTCGATTTCTTCCTGGAACAGCCGGCCATTGGCGAGCGTAAAGATGTTGAGCATGGGCTCACTCCCTTGTGTGTGGCATCTGCGGTGGGGGTTGTGGGGTGCTTTCAGCCCCACGGCAGGCCGGGGAGCGGAAAGCTACCAACTCGGGTAGGTTTCCAAGGAGCTGTCTCCGTCAAAAATGGACAAGTCGCGGATTATGGCACCGGGAGGGCGCCGGGCGGCCACGTTAGGCGGGATCACGCGGCGCGAGCGCCCCGCACCAGCGCCAGGGCGTGGCACAGGTCGGCCCAGGCGGCGGCCTTGGTGTCCTGCGAGCGCAGCAAAAAGGCCGGGTCGTAGGTCACCACCGCAGGGCAACCCGCCAGCTCGTGCGGGCCTGCCCGCAGGCGGCCCAGCGGCTCGGTGCGGCCCAGGGCGGCGCGCGCGGCCACATGGCCCAGCACCAGCACCATGGCGGGCTGCAGCGTGGTCACGGCATCGGCCAGGGTGGCGGGGATGTGGGCGCTGGCTTCGGTGCCGGGCCCGGGCCGCTCCAGCGCCGCAAAGTAGACGCGCGGGTGCTTGTGCAGCTGCATGGCGCGCAGCATGTTGTCCAGCAGGCGCCCGGCATCGCCGCCTAGCGGGTCGGCAGGGCTCGGGCTTTCCGCCACGATCAGCCAGCCGCTGCCCAGGTCCGCTGGCGTCTGCGCCGGGTCGGCCGTGGGATACAGCGCCCGGGGGGCATGCAACAGCAACGCCGGAGCGCCTGGGCCTGCGGCGGGCGCGGCAGGGTGGCTGGCGGGCGGGGGCGGCAG